>JASHVA010000161.1 GCA_030039715.1 Thermoplasmata archaeon
TGGTACACCGAGCACGGGCACGAGGCCGCGCGACGCGCCGCCGCGAAGAGCCTGGCGACGCTCGGGCTCGGCTACTTCGACCTCTATCTCATCCACTGGCCCCGGGCCCGGTCGCCCGAGGAGCGGCTCGGGTCGTGGCGGGCCCTCGAGGAGCTCCGCGCGGAAGGGACGGCCCGGTCGATCGGCGTCAGCAATTACGCGCCGGCGCATCTCGCGGAGATCGAGGCGAGCGGGCGCGAATTGCCGGTGGTCAATCAGGTCGAGTTCCATCCGTTCATCTACGACGCCGAGTTCCTCGACTACTGCGCCCGGCGCGACATCCGGGTCGAAGCGTACAGTCCGCTCACCCGGAACCGGCGACTGGACGACCCGACGGTCGCGGAGATCGCGCGCGCGCACCGGCGCTCGCCGGCCCAGGTCCTGATCCGCTGGGGCCTCCAGCACGGGCTCGTCGAGATCCCGAAATCGACGCACCGCGAGCGGATCGAAGAGAATCAGCGCGTCTTCGACTTCTCGCTAACCGCCGCCGAGGTGGAGCGGCTCGATGCACTCCGGGACCGCCGCCGCATCACCCAGTGGGACCCGGCCCAGATCCCCTGATTCGCCTCTCCGGCTCCTCGGCCGGACGGCGTCCCGGGCCCCGTGCGGCGTACCATTTTATACACCCCTTCGGTCGGTGGAGTAGGAAGCGACATGGTAACGGTCGAGGTCGCCCACGAGAAGTGCACGGGATGCACCCACTGCCGCGACGTCTGCCCGGTGACCGTCTTCGAGATGCAGCCGCGCGAGAACTGGCCGGACGTCGTCGACGACCCGAACGTCGCGGCGAAGTTCCAGTTCCGAGCCGAGAAGTCCGCGGTCATCCACGGACCGGACTGCATCATGTGCGAGGCCTGCCTCTTCGAGTGCGAGGGCGAGTGCATCACGATCGTCGACGACGAGGGCACCGTCCACCACTCGACCTACAAGTAGGCCCGACGCGGGACCCCCGGCGCTACAGCGCGCCGTGGATCGGCCGGTAGAACTGAGACTTCACGACCGGCGGGGCGCCGTCCGGGGGGAACCGCACCCGGACCGCGGAGGCGCGGCCGAACGCCGCGTACTCGAGCGAGTACCAGACCGCGACCCACTCGCCGGCCGCGTCGACGAACGCCTCCCCGAAGTGGTACGTCGAGGCGAGGATCTCGCTCGCCCGCCGCGCGAGGCCGTACGACCACTCGAGGGCCTGCCCCGCGGAGCTCGGGCTCCCGGTGTGCGCCGGAGGCTCGATCGGGGCGTCGACCGAGTACGGCCCGTCCACGATCCCTCGACCGAAGGTGTAGCGCGCCCACCGGGTGCGGACGCGGCCCGCGCTCGTCTCCTCCGAGAGGAGGACCCACCGGAACGGGCTCGCGGTCGGGACCACCACCTGGTAGCCGTCCGGCCCACCGAGCCGCCGGCCGACGACGTACCGGCCGGCGATCCGGATCGCGAAGTACGCGGCGAAGAACGCCATGAGGAGGTAGACCGTGAGGAGGTACCAGGCGAACGGTACGTGGTTGCGCTCGACGCCGAGAAGCAGGTAGAACGACGCGACGCTCACGACGAGCGTGAAGAAGTTGATCGCCCGGTCGGCGTCGATGTGGAGCTGCTTCTCCGAGAACGGAAGGAGCGGCGGGACCGCGAAGTTCGTGAAGCCGTCCTGGAGGATGTGGCAGCAGCCGCCGATGAACATCACGAGGAAGTAGAGGTACGGCGAGCCCGGCGCGAGGAGCGGGCCGATGAGGGCGCCCGCGACCGCGACGATCGTGACGCCCGTCAGGGAGTGCGTGATGCCGTGGTGGCGGAGGATGGGGAACCGCTTCGCGAGCGGGAAGAACAGTGCGTCGGCGTCCGGAAGGCCCCCCGCGAGGGCGCCCGCCGCGAGGTACGACGGCTGGAAGCCGACGATCCCGAAGGTGACGAGGTAGGCGACCAGGATGTGGGTGAAGAGGTCCACGGGGCGGCGAGCCGAGGCCGGCTACAGCAGCCCCTCCTCCATCACCTCGACCGATTCGACGTGCGGGATCTTCGCGAGCGCGTGCTCCGTGGAGTCGAGGAGCCCCTCCGCATCGCTCATGACCACGGACACGAGCAGCGACTTCAAGCCGTAGGCGATGTCCTTCACCTGCATCCCGCGGACGGTGACGCCCCCGGGCAGCGACGCGGCGACCTCGTGCGCGACCTGCTTCAAGTCGGTCTCGACGCCCTGCGGCATCAGCCGGAACAGCACGGCGACCTGCCCCATCCCCGCCGCTCCTACGGGCCTTCGAAGCCGCAGCTCGGGCAGCGGTACGACACGCTCTGGTCCCGGCAGCGGGCGTCGCGCGCGATCGTCACCTGGCCGCAGCTCGGGCACGGGAACTGCGTCGCGCCCTTCGCGGGCACGGGGCGGCCGCACGAAGTGCACCGCAGCACCGCGACGGACGAGACGGATTGCATCGGAGGAACTCCTCACTTGCGCGCCGGGTTCCGGCGGCGGGCGGCGACACGGGTGAGGAATATAAAGACGGCCCCGAAGAACGCGACCGCGCCCGCCACGTACCACAGCGTGTAGTTCGGCGGCGCGCCGGTGATGTAGAACGTGTAGGAGTACGTGGTCGCCCCGTTCGCGAACGTCACGAGCCCGTGCTGGTTCACGAGCGACGCCGTGAACGTGTGGTAGCCGCTCCCGAGCGACACGGTCGCGTAGCTGAACGTCGCGGCGTAGCTCTGCTTCCCCGTGAGCGAGGGGATCGAAACGCTGCCGACGAGCGTGCCGTCGAGGTAGATGAGCAGCGTGAACGCGAGGATGGTCGCCGAGGTCGTCGAAAGGATCGTCATGGTGAGGGTGTACGGCTCGACGACCGTCACGTCGTAGGTCAGGTTGAGCGACTCGTTGTTGGTCTGGTAGACCGACGCGAGCTCGACCACGATCGTGAGCACCTCGCTGACGTTCCCGACCGTGAGGAGGACCTGGGTCCCCGACACGTTCACGATCGCCGACTCGGTCGGTGAGATCGACACGCCGGTCGTGTTCGCCCCGGTCACCGAGGCGTAGTACGTGACGTTCCCGACGAGCGTTCCGTTCGCGGCGTAGGCGGGCCCGCCGGTCCCGTTGATCCCGAAGTCCCGGTGGGAGTTGTATCCCATCACCGTCGGCCCCGTGATGTTCCCGACGAGCGGCGTCGCCGCGGAGGCCGCCGGCACTTCCCGCGCGCTCGTCGCCGGCGCCCCGGTCGTGACGAGAGCGACGGAAAGGAGCAGGGCGACCAGGAGGAGGGCGGGGCGGACGCTCATCGTCGGGTCCACCGGCGGCTGCGCCACCATCGGTACGTGATCACGGCAACGACGAGCGCGATCGCGGGGACGAACGAGACGAGGGGGACGACCCAGACGGGCAAGGTCGACGGCACCACCCCGACGGACGGGCCCGTCACGGTCACCGGCGCCGTCCCGTTCGTCGTCCCGGTGGTGAACGTGCCGAACGGAACGACGATCGTCGCCGTGGACTGGTACGCCCCCGAGAGGTTGAGCACCGAGGCCTGTACCGTGACGTAGCCGGGCGCGACGAAGATCGTGCTGACCGCGGTCAGGTTCACGGAGTACGTCGTGTTGGTGAACGCGCCGATCGATACGGTCGGGTTCGGGAGCCCGCCCGAGACGCTGCGGAAGCCGACCGTCCATCCGAGCGCGCTGAGCCGGTCCGTGTCGACGACCGAGAGATGGACCTCCTCGGGGATGTTCCCGGTGTTCGCGAGGTAGAACGGCACGAGGACGTGCGCGACGCCGACCTGCGGCGGCGAGCTCGTGGTGGAGCCGACGGAGATCCCGTAGTAGGCGACGACGTTGACGGTCGGGGAGATCGAGCCGACGACCGTACCGTTCGAGAGCTCGAAGCTGATCACGACGTCCGGGTGGACCGTCGCCGTCCCGGACGGGACGTAGATCACGACGCTGCCCGAGAGCGCGGCCGCGCCCGGGCCGGCGGCGAGCGTGGCGTTCGCGAAGGAGAAGTTGAACGTCCAGTACGACGGGCTGCCGACCGGGTGGATCGCGAGCGGGATGTTCCCGGCGTTCTTGACCGTGAAGGCGAACGACGTCGTCCCGGGCGAGGTCACGGTCGCCGAGGACGAGCCGACGATGCTCGCGGTCGCCCGATAGACGTACTCGTACGCGAGCGCGAGCGTCGTCCCGACGTTGCCGCTGACGACCTTCACGGTCGCGCTCGCTCCCGCCGTGGCCAGGAGCCCGCCGGGGAGGCCGTACGACGCGGCCGCGACGGTGTACGTTCCGACCGGGAGCGCGACGAGGAGCGGGGAGGACGACGACACGTTCGTGTACCGGGCGACGTAGCCGAAGGCGTTCGTCACGGTGACGTTGGAGGTGGCGAGAAGCGGCGCCGAGCCGGTCGGCGGGACGACCGTGATCGACACGGCCCACGTCGGCGAGAGCGTGATCGACACCGGCGTCGTCGTGCCGAGCGAGGCGACGGCCGAGACAAAGCCCGCCAGCGGCGAACTCCCTCCTCCGCCGGTAGCGTAGATCGAGTAGCTACCGGGGAGGACCCGCGCCGAGAACGTACCGTTCGTCGCCGGCACGACGATCGTGACCGGATCGGTCGACGGCCCGTACAGCCGGACCGTGCCGCTGATGTTTCCGGGGACTCCCGGCGAGGTCAGCGTACCGTTCAGCCAGACGAGCTGGGTCGTGCTGACCATCGTGACGGTACAGCTCGAGCTCGAGTCCGCGACCGTACACGTCGAACCCGGCGCGGCGACCCAGCTCACGAGGTATTGGCTGTCGGCGCCGACGACGAACGTCGTCGCACTGGCGCTGACGGCGTACGATTGCCCGCCGGGCAAGGTCGCGCTGAACGTCCCGTTCGTAACGGTCACCGAGGCGACCGTCCCGCTCGCCGACGTGAGCGACGCCGTGGTCGCGAGCGGGACCACGGCCCCCGAGGTCGTCTCGAGCGACCCGCTGAGGTCGTACCCGAGACCGGTCAGGGAGAGACCGGGTCGCACGAGGCCGGCGCTCGAGATCGACACCGTGCCGAGGTAGGCGTACTGCGTCGACCCGGATTGTACCGTCGCGTGGGCCGAGTACGTTCCCGGTGGCGCGTAGAAGTACTTGGTGAACGCCGTCCCGTTCATCGTCACGTTGTAGGCCGCCGACTCGAGGCTCACCGCGACGCCGGACGTCACGGCTCCGCTCGGCAGCGAGAGGATGCCGGTCGAATTCACCTGGGAGGCGAAGCGGATCGTCGCGCTCGCGGACGTCGCCCCGAACGGCACAGTGAAGGTGACGCGGGCGGTCGGAAGGTAGAGGACCGAGCCCGAGCCCGTCGGGGCCCAGCCGTAGAGCGAGTAGGTGCCCGGCGCCAGGCTGAGCGTCCAGGTCGGGCCGCCGGTGAGGGTGGCGTTCGAGCCGGTCGTGCTCTTCGCCGTGAGGTTGAGGCTGATCGAGGTGCCCGACGGCACGCCGGGGGCGTTGATCGTCACGGGGACCGGCGTCAGCGAGAGCGCGACCCGGGACATCGCCTGGAGTCCGCTCGGCGTCACGCACTCCGAGAGGCTCGAGAAGCCGACCGAACTCACCGAGAGACAGTACGAGGAGGCCGAGAGCGGGAGCGTCGCGGGAACGAAGAGGGCGGCGTCGCCCGCGCCCGAGGCGATCGCCGTGACGCTCGCCCCCGCCGACCCGGCGGAAACGGTCACGCGGGCGCCGGCGGCCGGCACGAGCACGTTCCCCGAGAGCACCGAGCCGACGAAGAACCGGGCGACGATCGACGTCGTCGGATTCAGGTTGAGGGAGGTCGGGTAGGAGAGCGCCACCGAGCCGAGGGCCGAGTAGAACTTGCCGGTCGCGGAGGTGTTCGAGCCCTCGAGGGCGAGGACGGAATAGGTGCCGGCGGGCAGGTAGAACGAGTAGCTCCCGTTCGTCGTCCAAGTGTAGACCGGGCTGCCGGCGGAGGAGTAGGCGATCACGGCCGCCCGCGTCCCGTTCAGTTCGGAGCTCGCGGTCGAGACCGAGCCCGTGAGCCGGATCGCGGGAGCGAGCGAGATCCCGATGCTCGCGTACGGGTTGAGCGTTGACGCCACGAGCTCGCCGACCCCGGCGTAGAGCGTCGAGCCGACGTATCCGAGGGCGGAGACGGAGTAGTTCCCGACCGGGAGGGAGACCGTGACGGCGCCGTTCGCCCCCGTGATGCCGGTCGTCCCGTTCGCGACCGCCGTCTGTAACGACGCGATCGGGGAGATGGTGCCGTTCGAGAACGACGCGATCGGCGTGAACTGGACCGGCACGCCGGCCGCGGGCGCGCCGTTCGCGACGAGCGTCACCGAGACCGGCGAGGTCGTCGCGAGCGTCAAGTTCTTGTCGAGGCCGTAGCCCGGCGTCGCGACCACCACGCGGACTCCGACCGACCGCTCCGAGGTCCCGGGGAGGGTCGCCGTGAGCGTGTAGTTCCCGGGAGCGTAGCCCGAGAGCGTGTAATTGCCCGTGGCGTTCGTCTCGTTCGAGGTCGAGAAGCCGTTCGCGCTCCCGAACGTCACGACCGCGCCGTTCGCCGGCGTCCCCGAGGAGGTGAACACCGTGCCGTGGACGGTGCCGACCGTCAGTCCGACCGTGCCGTTCGTCGGGGCGGTCGTCGAAACCGTGAGCGCGGTCTCGGTGTAGTTGTAGCCCGCGAAGATCACGTTGTAGTTGTAGATCCCCGGCGGCACGTTCGTCAGCGAGAACGCCCCGCTCGCGTCGGTGGTCGCGGTGATCTTCGAGAGATTCCCCGAGCCCCAGAGGATGACCTTCGCGCCGGCGAGGGTCGGGTCGGGGGTGACGAACGCGGAGTTGTTCGCGATGTTGTAGTAGACGAAGCCGTGGACCGAACCCGACCCGATCGTGATCGGGAGCTGGATGCTCGGGGCGTTGAACGAGAGGCCGACCGCGTTCGGGACCGTGATGTTGACCTCCTTGAGGAGGATGTTCCCCTGCTGGCTGAGTCCCTGGAAGGTCCCGGTCGTCACGTTGACGGTGTCGTTGCCCGGCGGGAGGATGAGCGAGAACGAGCCGTCCGGCGCCGTCGTGACCGACATGTGCGGGATGCCGAACTGGTCGAAGACGGTGACCCGGGCGCCGCCGACCGGCGTCCCGTCGGCGAGCGTCACGTCGCCGTAGACCGTCTGTCCGGCGTAGTACTCCAGCATCGACTCGCCGCCGGAGAAGTACATCCCGGCCGAGGTGTTCGCCACGCCGGTTCCGCCGCTCGCGAGCTTGAGCGCCTCGGGCGTGTTCATCGCGACGTAGCACGCGGTGGGGTTCGAGTTGGCCTGGGTCTCGTTGTTGCAGTAGTACGCCGTCTTGTAGACGACCTCGAAGTGCTGCAGCATCCAGCCCGGCTCGACCGGGTCGCTGGCCGCCGCGCCCTCGAGGCCCGGGATCCCGCCGGAGAGGCCGATGTCGGTCCCGTTGTAGCCGAAGTAGGTCCGGTAGATCATGGAGTTGTAGAACGGCGAGAAATAGTTGATGTAGTAGTCCACCGCCGAGACGTCCGCCGGCACCGAGCCGAGCGGGTAGTAGTTGCCGTCGGAGCCGAGGACGGTGACATTGTAGTAGCTCACCGGGATCCCCTCGGCGTTGACGATCCGGCCGGTCAGGTCGGCGGGCGCGTAGTAGATCCCCGTGTCCTCACCGCTGAACGGGATGAGGCGGCTGTCGGCGAGGTCGTAGCGCACCGACCAGCCGGTGTACGACTGGACGTCGTCGTAGACCTTCGCGACGCCGTTCAGCGTCTGGGAGGTCGCGATCAGGTAGCTCACGGCCATGTACATCGCGTTGGTGCCGGTCAGCGTGCTCGGGTTCACCGGGAGGTACCGGTCCGGATGCGCGACGACGAGCGCGACGTCGGTGCTCAGGTTCGTCATGTAGTTGTGGAGCAGCGAGAGGTTGAGCCCGTCCCCGGCGAGGATCGTGTTGAGGGCGGGGGGGAGGTACGGCTCGCCCGTCTTCGTCTGCTCGGCGGCGAGGAGCGTGGTCGCCAGGACGGCGATCGCGCTCGACTCGTTCTGGGCGAGCAGGAATTGGCCGGCGGGGTCGATACCGTTCTGGAAGTTGTCGGCGACGCTCGGGTGCTCCCCCTGGTCGATCGTCTGGAAACCGTAGTCCCACCAGCTCACGACCGCGGGACGTTGGGACTCGGGGAGCGCCGTATCCTGCTCCGCGAGCCAGTTGTACCCGGCGCTATCGTACTGGTTCCAGGTGTCGATCGTCGTCCCCGCGGCCCCGAAGTAGTTGCCGGAGGTGGACGAATTGCCCTTGAGGAACGACGGCAACGAGCCGTAGACCTGGTCGGAGGCCTGCGTCTTCGTGTTGCCGGGAATTCCCGCGTCGATCGAGACCCAGACGTTCGGGATGATGATCACGAGGACGAGCAGCATGATGAGGACGTGGCGCGGCTTGAACGCCTTGCGGAACGCCGCCGCCTGGCTCCGCCGGTCGGAAAGGGAGGCGACCGTACGTCGGAGCTCCCCGTAGCTGCCGACGTCGAGGGCCTTCTGGATCGCCTCGGCGGGGAGGAGCGCGAACGCGGGCGAGCCGAGCAGGAAGAACTTCGCCGCGGAGATCGGAAGATAGATCGAGAGGATCGCGAAGACGACGAAGATGATGTGGTGGCGCTTGAACCGACCCCGGGCGAGCGCCCAGATGAACAGTCCGAGCCCGACGAACGCTAAGAAGAACGTGATGACGCCGTAGCCGACGACGAGCTCGTCGATCGACGGTGCCTGCGCCTCGGCGACGGTCGAGTAGATCAGCGTCTTCGCGAAGTATCCCTGGCCCGTGACGATGTTCGTGAAGTAGGTCGGCTCGAAGACCGCGAGGAACGCCGCCGCGGCGACGACGAGCAGGATGAGCGACGGGATCGAGAAGATCCACGGCACGTCGCGCATCAACATGAACGGAAGGAGCAGGGCCAGCACGCCGAAGTAGAGCAGGAGCGGCAGGTCGAACCACGTCGCGAACTGGTGCTGGACGAGGTAGTACGGGATCGCCATCGGGAAGCCGACGAGGCCGACGATCCACGTCGCGACGTAGAGGCCGAAGGAATCGACGCGCCGGACGCGCTCCACGAGCACGGCGATGAAGACGGAGACGCCGATCACCGCCACCGCGTAGGTGTAGCCCTGCCAGGCGAGGGCGAGGGCGCCGAGCGAGACGCCGGTGAAGACGGCCCATTTCACCGCCGTACGTTCGGTCCGGAGGAAGCCCCGGAGCCCGGGGAGGTACTGCCGAGGCTTCCGGTAATCGTCGATCCAGCGGCGCGACCCGACCGCCTTGACCGTACGGATGTAGGCGTAGATCGTGACGAGGATGAGGAAGGTGTAGAACGAGAGGTAGTTCGCGTAGCCGAAGATCGAAGAGTCGATGTTCGCGCTCAGGAACGGAAAGATCAGGGCCGCGATGAGGCCCATCCGCTTCCCGCTGACCTCGCGCCCGATGAGATAGACGGGGAAGACTCCAAGCGCCGCCCAGAGCGGCGCCTGCAGGTCGAGGAACCAGGCGCCGGCGACGACGGCGTTACCGCCGAACGCCGGCGCGAAGACGAGCCCGAGGATGGCGTTCATCCAGTCGAACAGCGGCTCGCGCGGGTTGTACCCCCCGACGGGGTAGTGGAGCAGCGGGTCGTAGATCAGGTTCTGATGGTTGAGGATGATGTAGGTCGTGACGCGGGAGTGGTAGTACGAGTCGGAGCCGCCCGCGTAACTGAACAGCGGTCCGAACTGCTGGATGATGGGGTACGTCCAGATCGTCCGGATGGCGAACGCCATCCCGAAGGCGGCGAGCAGGATCGCGATGGTCCAGCCGTGGCGGTTCCACCACCCCGTTTTCGTCGACTCCATCGCCGCGGCTCTCCCCGAACCGGCGGCGCGCGAGACCTGGGGCGTGTATAAATAGCCTCCCCGGGGACAGCATGAAAAATCGCCGCGCCGGTGCCGCCGGCCGCTGCCGGTCTAGGCGTCCGAACGGAAGCGGTAAAAGAAGCGGCCGTCGCCGACGTCGTACGGCTCGACGCGGACCCGCTGACCGATCTGGAGCTCCGTCCACGGCCGGCCGTCGATCCGACCGAAAAGCCGCAACGGCGCCCCGTCCAGGTCGACGAGCCCGACCGCGAACGGGACCTCCCCTTCCATGCCGAGCGGCGCCCCGCCGAGGACCGCGCTGAAGGCGTAGATCGTGCCGGTCTCGGGGAGGTCGACCCAGTCGAGCTCCTCGGAGTGGCAGGTGGGACAGGCCGTCCGCGGGGGCCAGTGCCACTCGTCGTCCCGGCGGCAATGGGTGGTCGAGAGTCGGCCCTCGCGCAGGCGGTCGTAGAATCGGGCGAGCCGCGTCTGGTCCGCCGTCTCGAGCGGGAAAAAGTCGAGCAGGAGGGGCCGTCGATCCTTCGGGCGCTCGGGAG
>JASHVA010000023.1 GCA_030039715.1 Thermoplasmata archaeon
CCGCTGTCCTTCCCGGCTCAGGGCGCCGGGCGGCGTCACGATCTGCACCCGGACCACTCGGGCCCGCTCGGTGGCGGCCGTCCGGACTCGCGCGGGGTCGAGCCGGTGGATGAACGCGGCCGTGTTGTTCAGGTGGAACGGTCCCGGGTGCGCCACCCCCTCGGCGCGCAGGACGGCGGCGGTCAGCTCCGCGCCGAGCTGGGAATCGGAACCGTTCGGGAAGAGGTCGGACGGGGCGTACACGTCGATCATCGGCATGGCGCCGCGTTTAGCCCGGTCCCCCTACTTATGCGAATCTCGGAAACGGGATTTTCGTCCATCCGGCGCGGACGGCACGTATCTCGTGGCCGCGCCTCGGCTCACGGGGGAGGCGGCAACGGCTTCCCGCATCGCTGGCAGAACGCCGCCGACCGGGAGTTGCCTTGGCCGCAGGACGGGCAGTACCGCTCGGCCGACGTAGGGATCGGCGCCGCCGGAGCATACGCCGTGGGGTGAGCGGCGTTCATCGCGATCTGCTGCTGGAGCAAGTAGTTCGTCTGCCGCTGCTGCTGCTCGATCCGGGCCGTGTCCTCGCGGGCGGAGAGGCCCGATGCGATGAGGACGATCCCGACGATCAGCAAGAGCACGCCGAAGAGAAACCCGATGATGGTGAGGAGGAAGACGATCCCGCCGAGGAGGAAGAGCACCCCGAGCACGAGCCGTACGACGCCCGCCACGCGACCGATAGGTGCCGGTCGGAGGATAAACGCCGCGGCGCACGCCGACAAGCCCCGGCTCCCCGAGCCCCCTTCCTAATACGCGCGACGGGTCGTGGCCCACCGTGGCGGAACGAGGGCACCGGTTCTACGGATCGGAGCAGGTGCGCGTGTCGACGGTGATCGAGGCGCCGCTCCCGTACGTGTACGCCTGGTGCACCGACTATCGGCCGTCCGACCGAGAGTTCTCTCGGGCCGCGACCCGGCCCCGGTTCCGCGTCGTTCGGCTCTCGCCCCGCCGCCTGCTGAGAATCCGCACGACGCCCACCGGATCGGGCGACCCGCTGGTCGCGGTCGACCTGGTGCGCCTGAGCCCGCCCGCCGCCTGGCACACCGACCAGATCGATGAGACGGACCGCGAGTCCGTCGACTACCGGCTCCGCCGGCTGGGCCCCCGACGAACCCGGCTCGATCTCCTGGTTACGGAGCGGTGGCTTACCCCGGATTTTCCGAGTCGAGAAGAGCTGCGCGAGCGGCTGTCGACCGTGTGGAACCGGTACCGCGAGGCGATCGAGTCCGACTACCGGGCGGGCCGGCCCGCCGTCGGTTAGGCGCCCCGGCGGCGTCGGGCCGCGGCCCGTGCGTGCGCCGCGAGGTATCGGCGCGTCTCCGACTCATCCGCGCGGAGGAGCCGCGCGAGGTCGACGATCGGCCGGCGGCTCCGGTCCACCCTCAGGTCCACCCAGTGGTCGCCCGCCTCGGGCGGGACCCACCGCTCCCGGTGTGCGACGAGCAGCGCGGACGACTCCATCCCCCGCCGGTCGCCCCCGGCCGCGGCCCCCGCGCGTAGGGCCCGCATCATCCGCTGGGCGAGTGTCCCTCGGCTCCGTTCGAAGGCCCGCGCCATCGCGGGTACGACGCGCGCGGAGGCGAGCAGGTTGCCCTGGCACGAGAAGCCGTCGCCGACGAGGTGCCGCGCGTCCTCGAGGCACTTCGGACCGGTCCACGCGGCGGCCCGTCCCCGTCGGTCGACCACGGCGAGCTGGCGTTCGTCTCGGCCCCGATCGGAGCGGATGAGCCGCCGTACGACGTCTTCGGCGCTCCCACCCCGCCGGAGCAGCTGGAGGCCGCGCGGTCCGAAGTAGTAGTTGGTCCGGGCTTGGGTCGCGATGGCGCCGATCTTCCACTCCGCCCAGGGGACGACCGCCCCGACGCTCGGGGGCTTGGTCGCGACCGCGACTCCCCAGAAGGTCCGGTCCGAGTCGCACGCGACGATCGAGAAGGTCCCGTGGTCTGCCGGGTCGTGCATCGTCCGCTCGGGGTCCGGCCGATCCGAAGGTTCGGGGCGCCGGAAGTCCCCGCCACCTCCGGACGCTCCGGGGGTCGAGTCCTCGAATACCAAGTTTACTTATATTCTGAGCCACAATTTTCTGTCGCGCTATGACGCAGGTCCTCGAGGACCCTGCCGATCTTCCCCTGGGCTCGCACGCGCTGAGCTTCCACGCGAGCGCGGAGGAAGCGCGGGACCATGCGATCCGGTTCCTCTCGGGAACTCCCGACGGGATGACCGCGATCTACTGGGTTCCGGACGCGGCCGCCTCGGCCGAATACAACGCGAAGCTCGCCGACGTGGCCCCTTCGCACGTCGGCTGCGTCCTCCCTCTCGGCCACTCCCAGGTCGATTGGGTCGACGGCAACCTGCGACCGGCTCCCGAGATCCGGCAGTTCCTCGGAGAGCACCCGGGCGGCGTGACCGCGGGAGGCGACACGCTCACCAAGTACTGGCACGACGACCACGTCGACGAGCAGGTCGAGTACGAGATGTGGTTCGACGCCCAGCCCCGAGAGGATTCGCGGTTCATCTGTCCGTACGACCTCCGTCGCATCGGGACCGAGAACCCGCCGGAGCTCCTCGGGGAGCTCGGGAGGCACCACTCCCACGTCGTCCTCTCCTCCTCCGCCGAGCCCGCGGTCCGGCTCCTCCAGCTGTTCATCTTTCCCACCGCGGGGGAGTTGCCGCCCCAGCTCGGAGAAGACCTCGACTGGGCGACCGAGCAGGGGTACATCGCCGCGGGCGACCCGATGAGCGCCCTCCGGCTGACCCCCGCCGGCCAGGAAGTCGTCCGGGAGTGGGGCGGTCGGACGACCGTGGACTGGTGAACCGGTCCCCGCCGGCGATCCGAACGCCCGTCGGATTCATCCGCCGGCCGGCGCGGGCGGGTCGATCGGACCGAGGACGGGAGCGGGTCCGGTCCGTCTGAAGTCGAGCCGCGGGCTTTTTCTACGTGGTCCGAGCGTCTCCAGAGCGTGGCGCGACCGATCGGAGCCGGGGTACTGACGATCATTGGCGGACTGTTCATCCTGATCGGCGGGGTCGCCTTCGCCGTCATCGGCGCGGCGTTCTTCGTCTTTTTCGGCTTCCTGACCGCGTTCTTCTACGTCGGCCTGCTCGTGGGCCTGCTCACACTTCTCATCGGGGTCCTGATGCTGGCGGTCCCCCGCGCTCACGTCGCCTGGGGAGCGCTGGCCATCGTGCTCTCTTTCGTCAGCTGGCCGTTCGCCCTCGGCGGGTTCTTCCTCGGCTTCCTCCTCGCGCTCATCGGCGGCATCCTCGCCCTGGTCTGGAAGGACACTCCCGCTCCCGCCGTGCCGTACGACACGAGCGGGATGCGCGTCCCCCCGGCGCCTCCCCCTCCCCAGTAGGAGCGACCCGCCGCTCCCGCGGATCGGACCCCGAACGAAGTCGGGCGCTAGCCGAGCGCGTCGTGCGCCGACCGAAGGTCGGTGCCGTGATCGAGGAACGACTTGAGGTTCAGTAGATAGTACGCCCAACCCGACTGGACCGAACCGTAGAGCGCCACCCACTTCTTGCCCGCCTTGAACCCGCGGTGCGTCAACGAGAGAACGGTCCCCTTGCCCCGCTTCGCGAGCGAGAACTCGGCCTCGGTCTCGAACAGCTTGCCGCCCGGGAACCGGTCGATCCAAGCCAGCGAGAGCTTCTTGGGGGCGTCGATCGCCTCGACCCGGCCGCGCATCGTGTAATCGCCCCAGGTCAGTCGGTACGCGCCGCCCTTACGTGGAGTGACGCTTGCCTTCTCCGCGAACCACTTCACCAGCTGACCGGGCTCGGTGAGCGCCGCGAAGACTCGCTCCGGCGATGCGGCGAACTGGTAGGTCTGGCGCACGCGCGGGATCTTGGCCATGGCGGCGCGGGGACGAGCGACCGGCGGATAAGACCGACGGCGGTCGCGGATTTCCGTAACTCGAGCCCGTACTTCGTAATCTCCCCGGGCGGCCCTTCGGGCGGCCGGAGGCGTCCGTGCGGGGCCCCATCTCGCGATGCGCGCTCCCCGCGCGGCCCTGCGCCCGCCGGATCGGCGCGATTCCCTTCCCCTCCGCGCGTCGCCGTAAGCTGGATTCATAACGCCCCGCTCCGTTCGGAGCGCGGGCGACGGCGATGGTGGTTCGGACGATCGTGCACTTCGAGATCCCTGCGGACGACGTGGACCGGCTCTCGCGTTTCTACGGAGAGGTATTCGGCTGGAAGTTCGAACGGTCGCCCATGCCCGGGATGGAGTACTGGCTGATCTCGACCGGCCCGCGGGAAGAGAGCGTGGGCGGCGGGATGTACCGGAAGGCCGGGGCCGACGATCGGCCGCGCAACTACGTCCTCGTCGAGGCGATCGACGCCGCGATCGAGCAGTTCAAGTCCGCCGGCGGCCACGAGGTCGTGGGGAAGATGGAGGTCCCGAACATGGGTTGGAGCTTCGTCGGGGCCGACCCCGAAGGGAACCTCATCGCGATGTTCGAAGCGCGGATGCCGCCTCCGGCCACCCGCCATCGGCCGCGGCCGAAGGCGAAGAAGACGGCCCCCCGAAAGGCGGCGAAGAGCCGAACGCGGCGGCGCTGAGCGCCCTCGTGAGAGAGGCCGGGATGCCAACCCAGGGATTCTACGAGGACCGGTGAGCGCGCCCGAGCCGTACCGAATCGGCGTCGTCCAGATGGCCTGCGGTCCGGACCCGGACGCCAACACGGAGACCGCCGTGCGCCGCGTCGAGGAAGCGGTCGACCGGGGCGCCTCGGTCGTGTGCCTGCCCGAGCTCTTTCGCACGCAGTACTTCTGCCAGCGGGAGGACCACGCGCTCTTCGACGAAGCCGAGCCGATCCCGGGGCCGACGGTCGACCGTTTCGCCGAGGTCGCGCGGCGTCGCCGAGCGACGATCTTCGTGCCGCTCTTCGAGCGGCGGTCGGCGGGACTCTATCACAATACGACCGCGGTCGTCGACCCCGAGGGCCACCTGATCGGCCGGTACCGGAAGATGCACATCCCCGACGACCCGCTCTACTACGAGAAATTCTACTTCGCACCCGGGGACCTCGGCTTTCCGACGTTTCCCGTTCCCGGGGGCCGCGCCGGGGTCCTCATCTGCTGGGACCAGTGGTATCCGGAGCCGGCCCGGCTCGAGGCGCTCGCCGGGGCCGAGCTCCTGTTCTATCCGACCGCCATCGGCTGGCACCCGGCCGAGAAGGAGGAGTTCGGCAAGGCCCAGCACGACGCCTGGGAGACCGTCCAGCGGGCCCACGCCATCGAGAACGGGCTCTACGTCGCGGTGCCCAACCGCGTCGGCCACGAGCACGGGGACGTCCGCGGCGACCGCGCCGAGGGACCCGGGATCGAGTTCTGGGGGGGCTCGTTCGTTGCCGACCCGTTCGGCCGCGTGATCGCAAAGGCGTCACACGACCGGGAGGAGATCTTGCTCGCGGAGGTCGACCCCCGAGAGGTCGAGACCGTGCGCCGCCACTGGCCGTTCCTCCGCGACCGTCGCGTCGACGCCTACGGCGCGATCGCGCACCGTTTCATCGACCCGCCGTGACGCCCTCGAGGTCCCATCGCGCGACGCCGAACAGCCTCGGCTACCGGATGCCGGCCGAGTGGGCTCCTCACGCCGGGACCTGGCTGGTCTGGCCGCAGCGGCCCGATGACTTTCCGGGACGGTTCGAGGCGATCCCGTTCGCGTACGCCGAGATCGTCCGGCATCTCGCCCGCCACGAACCGGTCCGGCTCGTGGTGGGCACCGCGGCGCGCGAGGCGCGCGCTCGCGCGCTGCTCGAGTCGAGCGGGGTCGACCTGGCCGCGGTCCGGTTCTACCGTTGGCCGACCGACCGATCGTGGGTCCGCGACTCGGGGCCCCTCTTTGTGCGGCGGACCGGTAGCGACGGAGCCGCCGCGGAGGTCGGGCTCACGCACTGGCGGTTCAATGCGTGGGCGAAGTACGACGATTTTCGCCGCGACGACCGTCTCGGACTCCGCATCGCGCGGACGCTCGAGCGGCCGGTGTGGTCGCCCCGGTGGAACGGGGAACGCGTCGTCCTCGAAGGGGGGGCGATCGACGTGAACGGAGCCGGGGACCTCCTCGCGACCGAGGAGTGCCTCCTCGGGGACGTGCAGGCGCGCAACCCCGGCCTCCCGCGGGCGGAGCTCGAGCGACTCTTCACGGAGTACCTCGGGGCGGAGCGCGTGCACTGGCTCGCCCGGGGGATCGTGGGCGACGACACGCACGGCCATATCGACGATGTCGCCCGGTTCGTCGGGGAGCGTACGATCGTCGCCGCCCGCGAGCCGCGTCCCGACGACCCGAACCACGCGGTGCTCGAGGAGAACCTTACGCGACTGCGGGCGGCGAAGACCGCCCACGGCGGGCCCTTCGAAGTGGTGGAGCTCCCGATGCCCGCTCCCCTCTCCTACTCCGGCCAGCGGGTCCCGGCGAGCTACCTCAACTTCTACCTCGCGAACGGCGTGGTGCTCGTCCCCACGTTCAATGACCCGGCCGACCGGCACGCGCTCGCCACGCTCGCGCGGCTCTTCCCCGACCGGAGCGTGCGGGGCGTGCACAGCGGGGACCTGATCTGGGGCCTCGGCTCCGTGCACTGCCTCACGCAGCAGGAACCGGCGGTCTGAGTCGGGCTCAGTGTCGCTCGCCGAACACCCGTGGCGCGCCGCCGAAGCCGGAACGACGGTACCAGCCGTACCAGAGGAGGGCGGCGGCCGTGAGGCCGAGCACTCCTCCGACGACGGTGTCGAGCACCCGGGTCTCGGCGAGCGCGACGCCGGCGGGGTAGACGAGGTCGAGCAGGAGGATCACGAACGCGGTCAGCCAGACCGCGTAGAGGAGGTAGTTCGCTCGCTGGAAGAGGAAGAGGCCGAACGCGAGGGCGAGCAGGATCGGCGTCTCGACCTCGACCGGGAGGGCGGCGAACGTGAGCGCGGCGCCCAGCCCGGCGCCGAGGACCGTCCCCGTGAACCGGGACGTGGTGAAGACGATCGTCTCATCGAAGCGCATCCGCAGGACCACGACGACCGTGAGCATCGCCCAGTAGTCGCGGGCGAGTCCGAACGAAAGGCCGACCGCGAGCGCCGCCGCGGCCGTGACGCCGACCGCGATCGCGTGGGTCCACTCGGGGAGGGTTCCGACCGTCGGGACCGACGGGAACGGGGCGTCCTCGCGGGGGAACGGCCGCCGTCGCCCGGCGAAGTACCCCGCGTCGGCGGCGAACGCCGCCAGCGCGAAGGCGCCGCCGACGAACGCGTAGAGCCCGCGGCTCACGGCCTCCGCGAACGACGGGGCCGGCAGCCCGACCCCGATCAGGAAGAGCGCGGCCGTGACGAAGCCGAGGTTGAACGTCCCGGGGATCCGGCGGGTCGTGTGGAGCGCGACGAGGCCGACGGCGACGAGCGGCACCTCGAGCCAGCCGAGCGTGCCGATCGCCGTCCCCGCCGCGAAGGCCACGGCGCACAGGACGACGCCCCACGCGCTCGAGACCAGTCGGACCCGGACCGGTCCCGTGAATTGGAGGAAGAGGATGTTGAGCGCGCCGATCGCGGCGAACACGCCGTCGGCGACGCGGCCGGTCGCGAGACCGACGACGACCGGTACCGCGAGGACGAGCGTCGAGCGGGTCGCGTCGCGCCACTGGAAGAGCGGACGTTCGAGGCGGACGACGCGCTCCTCCAACCGGGCGGCGTCCTCCCGGATCCCGCCCTCCGTCAGCCGTCTCCCCGGCCCGGAAAGGCCGACCGGTCCATGAAGGCGCCCGCGGGCGCGCCCGGGGCTAGCGGTTCACGCTCGCCATCGCCGCCGCGCCGTACCGGGCCCCGGCGACGGCGCTCTCGGGAAGCGCTTCCTCGACGTGACGGAGGTCGTCCGGCGAGAGATGCAGGTCGGCCGCGACGACGTTCTCCTCGAGGTTCTTCCGCCGCTTCGTTCCCGGGATCGGCACAACGTGCGGGTCGCGTGCGAGCAGCCAGGCGAGGGCGAGCTGCGCCGGCGTGCATCCCTTCGAACGCGCGAGCTCCTCGAGCCGGTCGATGAGGAGGAGGTTGCGCCGGAAGTTCTCCTCTCCGAATCGCGGCAGCGTGCGTCGGAAGTCATCCTCCCCGAGTCCGTTCAGCGACCGGAGCTTGCCCGAGAAGAACCCCCGGCCGAGCGGAGAGAACGGCACCAGCCCAATCCCGAGCTCCCGGCACGTGTCGAGGACGCCGCGCTCCGGATCGCGGGTCCAGAGGGAGTATTCGCTCTGGACCGCCGTGATCGGAAAGACCGCGTGGGCCCGGCGGAGAGTCGCGGGGCTCACCTCGGAGAGGCCGAGGTGGCGGACCTTCCCCTCCCGGACCAGCTCGCCCATCGCGCGCACCGTCTCCTCGATCGGCGTATGCGGGTCGACGCGGTGGAGATAGTAGAGGTCGATCGTGTCGACGCCGAGGCGTTCGAGGCTCGCGGCGCACGCGGCGCGCACGTGCTCCGGACTCCCGTCGATCGAGCGCTCCCCGGAGACGGGGTCGAAGACGAAGCCGAACTTCGTGGCGAGGAACACCTCCTTCCGGCGGTCGTGGATCGCCTTCCCGACGAGCCGTTCGTTCGTCTCGGGGCCGTAGGCGTCCGCGGTGTCGAGGAAGGTGACCCCGAGGTCGAGCGCGCGGTGGACGGTGGCGATCGCCTCCGCCTCGTCGGCGGTGCCATAGCTCTGGCTCATCCCCATGCATCCGAGACCCAACGCCGAAACGGTCGGTCCGTTGCGGCCCAGTTGACGTCGCTGCAACGCGCTCCTTCCCCCGACGGGCCGAATCGACCGGGAGAGCTTCAGGCTTGTGCGGGGGTGGCCGGCTTCCGCAGCGCCGTCCGCTTCTGTTCGAGGATCTCGGCGAGGCGCCGGTTCGCCTCGAGCGTGATCGCGTCCCGATCCTCGGGACGCCGGAGCATGAGGGTGAGGACGAGTTCGGTGGACTGGGCGGTCCGGTTCTTCGTCGTCAGGACCGGTGGGAACCGGGGGTCGAGCCGGGCGCGCAGCTTCGAGAGGGACTTCAACAGCTGGCTTTCGAACGTCGGAAGGTCGACGGTGCTCCCGATCGATACCGGAACCGTCACCTCCTTCCACGCCTGCGGGGAGGTATTCACGACCACATCGCGGATCATCGCGACGTTGGGGACCGAGATCAGCTGGTCGTTCTCCGACAGGAGAACCGTCGTCATCGCGTTGATCTCGATGACCTTCCCCGACACGCCCTGTACGAGGATCGAGTCGCCGACCTTGAACGGCGTGTAGATGTCCGAGAAGTACTTCGCGCCGTAGTTCGAGAGCGGCTCGCGCAGCGCGACGATGATCGTCACGCCGATGAGGCCGATCACGAGGAAGAGCACGGTCGCGTTGACGCCGAGCGCCTGCAGCGCGAGGGTCCCCCCGATCAGGGCGACGACCGCCACGCCGAGCCGGCGGGCGCTGATCGCCATCTGGGGCGTGGTGGGGCGCATCAGCCGGCCGACGATCACGTGCACGAGCCAGGCGACGACGACCGTCAGGACGACGATCACTACGGCGGGGAGGAAGGGCGCGAACCAGCTCCAGACCGTCGCCCAGCCGAGCATCTACGCCTCCGTGACGTCGGCGAGCAGTTCGCCCTCGGCCTTGGCCGCCGCGTCGAGCGAGCACCGGCGCGACGCGGACCGGCCGTTCCGGACGAGCCGGGCGCGGAGGCGACCCGAGCGGTCGTCGAGCAACGCCCGGATCTTCCGGGCGAGGTCCGCGGGGTCGTCCGGGTCGAAGAGGAGGCCGTTCACGCCGTCCCGGATGAGCTCCGAGACCCCGGCGCGCGCCGTGACGATCGCCGGCTTTCCGTGGAGCCAGCTCTCGACCGCCACGAGTCCGAACCCTTCCCGCACGGACGGGAGGATCGTGAACTGGCAGCGCTCGTAGAGGCAGTCGAGGTCCTCCTGCGGGAGGTGGCCCGTGAACAGCACCCGGCCCTCGAGCCGACGTTCGGACACGAGCGCTTCGAGCCGATGGCGCCAGGCGGCGCTCTTCGAGAGCCCCAGCCCCGTGCTCGAGCCCGAGAAGCTGCCGTTGCCGACGAGCACGAGCTTGAGGAGGGGGTAGCTCCGGGCGAGGCGCGCGACCGCATCGATCGCGAGATGCTGGCCTTTCATCGGGTCCATCCGTGCCACGACGAGCGCGACCCGGTCGGCCGGCGCGAGCCCCAGGCGCGCGGCGGTCGCGGCGACCTGCTTCGCCGGAGGGCGGGCAAAGTCCGCCGGGTCGAGGTACGGGTAGAGCCGCAGCACGCGGGCCTTCGGATGCAGCGCCGCGAGGGAGTCGGCGTAGCTCGCCGCGCTCACGACGATCACGTCGTAGGCGTCGAGGTACCTGGCGAGCATCGACCGCCATTCCTCGGGGAAGACCGAGGCGTCGAACGGGATGTGCCAGCGGAAGATCTTCGGCTTCAGCGAACCGAGCATGTGCCCGACGGGCATCTGCTGGAAGTCGTGGATGTAGAAGACGTCGAAATCGTGCTCGGAGTCCAGGGCCCCGATCAGCTCGGCGGTCCGGCGGTTGTAGTAGGCGTATTCGCTGAACGCCTCGCTCCAGAAGAGATCGTCGTGCCGCCCGCCCGCGTCGATCTCGTGGATCCGCCCCCAGATCGCCTCCTTCACCGCGCCGTACCCGGCCATCCGATCGCCTTCGATCGCCACGTTGTGCAGCGTCATCTCGCCGAGACGGACGACCGGGGGTGCATGCGGGTTCAGGGCGACCCAGTGGGCCTCGGAGATCACCTTCTCTTGGAGGAGGCGACGGACGAGAGGGTAGACCATTCGAGTAACGCCGCCCGGGGAGAACCGGTAGTCGACGCCCTCGCGCAACGTCTCGAGTTTCGTTGGGTCCCGCGAGGCCGGGTCGAGCAGCGTCCCGTCCGGCGGACCCAGGAACTGCACGAGGGGCGTTTGAGTGTTGATACAGAGCGACAGTGGAGCCAAGCGAAAATCACCCCGCGGGCTCGCGTCGGGAAGGGCTCGGTGGGTCATATGCTCTAGTGTTCGACGCGCTCTCCGCGCCGGCCGGGCGGGCTCAGCGCCGGCATCGACAATCGTGGGAGTACCGGCGTTCGCTCGCCGGCGTTCGCCGAATTTTTCTCGCTCATTCTCGTTCGCGCGCGACCGTACGAGACAAGCGTTCATGTACGATGTTCCGGAGCGTTCGCCGGTAGAGCCTGCCCGCGGCTCCGAAACCACTCGGGGCCGCCCGGGCGGAGCGAACGGAACGGGGGTGAGAAACCTATGGAACAAGCAACGGAACGTGAGGTCGGCCATCTGTTCGGACTGATCGGCGGCGTCCTCGTCGCGGCGGGCGGACTGTTCGCGGTGGCGTACGGCGTGGCGAACCTGGCGATCGGACATCTCGCGGCCGGGT
>JASHVA010000162.1 GCA_030039715.1 Thermoplasmata archaeon
ATCTCCCGCATGAGCCGCCGGCGGTTCGCGACCGACAAGTTCGCGATCATCCAGCGGATCCTCCCGAAGCTCGCCGAGAAGACGAGCCATCTGGTCGGAAAGCCGGCGCCGGACCTGACGCCCGTGATCACGCGCATCATGGACGTGGTGAACGTCGAGACCGAGCTCGCGAGCGACGCGACCGCGGTCCGCCTCGGGGTCGAGGTGACGAACTACACCCCCCGGCCTCGGGTCCTCGAGCTGTTCGTCGAGGTCCCGCCCGAGGAGTTTGCGGTCGCGAGCTTCGACCCCGCCCCCGAGGGGACGGAGCCGGCGCTCGGCCGGGCGTGGTGGACGCTCCCGAAGCTCGTCCCGAACGGGCGCACGAAGCTCGAAGCCCGGTTCCCCGCGAAGACGGACGTCGACGCGAGCGACCTCGACTGGTACGTCGCGGGGATCGACGAGGCGCACGTCCTCGGTGCGGACCCGCTCCCCGGTGATTGGGATGTGCGGTTGCCCCGCACGATCGTGGAGGCGGCCGAGGCCGCCGCGGCCGAGGCGGCCGCGAACCCCGAAGAGGAGGAGGTGGACTACGATGCCGCCGAGTCGAGCGCGCCCGCGAGCGACGAAGAGTGAGGACGACGACCTGCCGAAGATCCGGTCCGACGCGCTGAAGCCGACGCTCGCGCTCGCCGACCAGATCTACCGGCAGCTCGCGGACGGCGAGATCCCCCGGATGCGGCTCCCGTTGCGGACGAAGCAGAACCTCGCCTTCCAGGCGCGGGACGGCGTCTGGCGGCTCGGGAAGGCGATGGGCACGCGCAGCGCCCGGAAGCTCGATGGGGCGCTGATGCTGCTCCGTACGTTCTACCTCGTCGATTTCATCAACGAGATGGCGCGCGACCGGAAGACGTCGACCTTGCGCGAGCTCTACTACATCAGCGAGGCGTGGGAGGACGCGAAGTTCCACAGCGAGGACGAGTCGAACCTCCTGATCGAAGACCTCGAGGTCCTGTGCGAGCGACTGCGCGAGGACTTCCGTCTCCACCCGGAGGAGAACGGCGCCTCGGTCATCGGCGACCTCACGATCAAAGAGAAGAACCGCAAGGGCATCGTGAAGAAGATCAACTGCAAGGACGACGTCGGCGACGGCGGCTACTCCCTCCCGTTCAACGTCGAGAAGGAGAAGATCGAGCTCGTGGGCACGAGCGCGAAGTTCGTGATCGCGATCGAGTGCGGGGGAATGGTCGACCGGCTCGCGGAGAACAACTTCGACGAGCAGCAGGACGCGATCCTCGTCCACCTGAAGGGGCAGCCGGCCCGCTCGACGCGCCGGTTCCTGCGCCGCGTCACGGAGGAGCTCAAGCTGCCGGTGGTCGTCTTCACGGACGGCGATCCCTGGTCGTTCCGCATCTACGCGAGCGTCGCCTACGGCGCGATCAAGACCGCCCACCTCTCGAGCTACCTCGCGACCCCGGCGGCCGAGTTCCTCGGCGTGACCGCCTCCGACATCGAGAACTACGACCTCCCGTCCGACAAGCTCTCCGAGCAGGACGTGCGGGCGCTCCAGGCGGAGCTCACCGACCCCCGGTTCGGCACGGCCGAGTGGCGAGCCGAGATCGAGCTGATGCTCAAGAACGGCAAGAAGGCCGAGCAGCAATCGCTCGCGAAGTACGGCCTCAACTACGTCACGGAGCACTACCTACCGGAGAAGCTGACCGAGATGGGAGTGTTGTAGGAAGGGCGGCCCGGGATCGTCGTTCCGCCCACACGCCGCGCTTCGGGTGCCGGGACATTCGCCGTCGAACCCGCCGGGGCTCGGTCGAACGCGATCTCCCAAAAGCCAAGCTTCTTCAACCCGAAGTCCGTGCGACTCCCTGTGACGGCCACCCGCGCGCAGCGGATC
This sequence comes from Thermoplasmata archaeon, assembly GCA_030039715.1. Taxonomy (GTDB): domain Archaea; phylum Thermoplasmatota; class Thermoplasmata; order Lutacidiplasmatales; family UBA184; genus Lutacidiplasma. The sequence goes on from JASHVA010000162.1 coordinate 1,886, forward strand.
CTCGCCGAGTTCGTGGGGACCTACATTCTCGTGCTCTCGATCGCCGGCGGAGTGGTCTTTTCGGACCACGGGCTCGTGAGCGCGCTGGAGGTGGATCTCGTGGCCTCGCTCGCCCTCGGATTCGGCGTGCTGGGGGCCGCGTACGCGTTCGGCGATTTCTCGGGAGCCTACTTCAACCCCGCGATCACGATCGGGGGCTGGATCGCGGGTCGGCTCCCCGGGCGGGACGTGATCCCCTACATCCTCGCGCAGATCGGAGGCGGCATCACCGCAGCAGGCCTGATCGCCGGCGTCGCCTACGGAAACCCGGCGATCTTCGCGACCGCGCAGCACACGGCCATCGCTTCGCAAGGCTACTCAGGGAACGGCTCGCCCTACACGGTGGCTCTGGGCTCGGTGTTTCTCCTCGAAGTCGGCCTGACGTTCGTTCTCGTCACCGTCGCGCTCTTCGCGACGCGGTCGGAGGGGTCGACGAAGAACCTCGCGCCGGTGGGGATCGCCCTGACGCTCGCCATGACCAACCTCATCGCGATCCCGATCGACGGCGCCTCGGTCAACCCCGCGCGGAGCTTCGCCCCGGCGCTCGTCGCCGCCGCCTGGCCGGGCAGCACGTGGGCGATCCAGCAGGACTGGGTGTTCTGGGTGGCCCCGATCCTCGGCGGTATCCTGGCCGCGTTGCTCGAGCGGGCGCTGCGGCCGACGTATCGGAGCGGGTAGGCCTCGCGCGGCCCACCGGGGGCCTCCGGTCCGAGAGCGGCTAGTGGGCCCCGAGGGCCCGAACCCGGCCTCCGGCGGCCTGCCTCAGGTCGAAGCGATCGGCGTTCATCACGTGTGTCCATGCCGCCACGAAGTCGGCCACAAACTTCCCCTGCGCGTCGGCGGCGGCGTACACCTCGGCGATCGCCCGCAGCTCGGAGTTCGAGCCGAAGGCGAGGTCGACGCGGCTGGCCGTCCACTTCACGGCGCCGGTGGCGCGGTCGTGGCCCTCGAACACGTTCTCGTCGGCGGTCTCCCGCCACTCCGTGCCCATGTCCAACAGGTTCACGAAGAAGTCGGGGGTCAACGTCTCGGGCCGTTCGGTCAGGACGCCTCTCGGGGACCGCCCGACATTCGCGTGGAGGACGCGCAGGCCGCCGACGAGCACGGTCATCTCGGGCGCCGTGAGGGTGAGCAGCTGGGCCTTGTCGATCAGCAACTCCTCCGCCGAGACGGCGAACGGGACTTTCAGGTAGTTCCGGAACCCATCCGCCACCGGTTCGAGGTACCCGAAGGATTCCACGTCGGTCTGCGCCTGCGACGCGTCCGTACGGCCCGGCATGAAAGGTACCGTCACTTCTTGGCCGGCCCGCCGGGAGGCTTGTTCGATGCCGACGCCCCCTGCGAGCACGATCAAGTCGGCGAGGGAGACCCGCTTCCCGTCGGCCCGGGCGGCGTG
>JASHVA010000163.1 GCA_030039715.1 Thermoplasmata archaeon
ATGATCACTACGGAGCCGCCGTGGAAGAGTGGGCGGAGCGCTCGAAGTTCTTCCCGGCTTGTCCGCGTGCAGTCGTGCGGGACATCGTACACCAGCAAGTCGACCGATGCAAGCTGCTCCCCGAGGATCGGAAGGACGTCGCGCTTGTCTCCGATCCTGAGGTCCCAGCGGGTTCGCAGTCCGGGCGGCACTGCCCAACCGGGACCCCGGCCCGGCGGTAAGCTCCACGAATTCTTCGTCCGGCTCTTCGTGGCGGTCGGCGGTGGCTCGAAGGCCGGGAGATCGATCGAATGGAGACGCCCCGACCCGTTCCGGCGTAGTGCGGCCGAAACGTAAGCCGAGGAGACCCCGGAAGAGACTCCGACTTCCACAACGTGCTGCGGCCGATTCAGTCGCACGAGCGCATACAGTTCGAACGGCGCATCGATCTCGATGTATGACTCACGACCCTCCCGCCGGTGCTGGGCGGCGATGTATCCGAATAGCCGGCGGTCCTCCGCCGCCTCTGCGATCGCCGCCGCGGCTCGCTCCTGGGTATGACCCGTCAGCTGAGCCACCCACTCCGAGTCCGAATCCCCCTCGAACTTCATCGGTTCAGCCCATCGGAGTGGCTTTGGGCGCAATGAGACTTGCACCTTGACTTCGGACGCGCCCTCGGACCAGAACGCCTAGCTGAGTGACTTCGATCCGACGGTGATGACCGGTCGAGCCCCCGCGGCCTCGTTGACCCAGGCTCGTTCTATGTCCGAAAGCGGAAAAACTTGAACCGGGATCTCCCATCCTGATTTGGAGGCAGCGTCGAACAGTAGGCGAACGTCCTCCAACAGCCGAGCGGGTGGGACACTTCCTGTCCCGCTACCCATGAGGCTTATCGCCGTGGAGCGAAGGACGGCGGCGGGCAACGAAACGTTCGGACCGGAGACCGAGCCGATCTCCACATACCGGAGCGCGGCTTCGTCACGGCCAGAGCGCGCGGCGGCAAACAACAAGCGCTCGGCGCTCTCTCCCCAGAGATAATCGAGCACCACATCAACGCCTTCGGCGAACTGCGTCTCCAAGACCCGGTCGAGCTGCGATGGATCCTGATCCAGCCGAATCGTCGCGTCGGCTCCCCAGGCCGTCACTCGAGCAAGAGCCGCCGGGTTGCGCCCCGTCGCGACGACCTTCTTCGCGCCGAGCTGTTTGGCCACCCGTACGGCCAGCCCCCCCGCCGCCCCCGTGGCTCCGTTCACCAGCACGGTCTCTCCGGCCACTAGCTTGGCACGTTCGGCGAGCGCTACCCAGCAGGACAGCCCGGGGTTGGCGATTGCGGCCGCCGTGACGTCCGTGAGTCCGTCGGGCAACAGAACGCAGTGATCACGGTCCACGACGGTCGTTTCGCACAGGCTTCCGTATGGCGCCCTCGGGAATGCGAAGAACCACCGCCGACCCTCGGCATCGCGGCCCACTCCATCGATACCCGGCACGAACGGGAGCGCGCCGGGCGAGTCATAGTGCACCCCCGCCGCTCGACTTCGCGTTGTCCGACTGATCGCGCTCGCCGTAACCTCGATTTTGACCTCTCCGTTCTCGGCGATCGGGTCCGGAAAGTCCGAATAGGCCGGGTCCCGACCCCGCTCGTTCACCACTGCGGCCTTCATCCCGCCCTCCGACGGATCCAATTATGTGTAAAATACACACATATATAGGGGCACCGAGTCTCTCTTCCCTGCGAATGACCGAAATTGTGGAGAACCCCGAGCTGCGGGACTTGCACCTCGCCCTTCTGCAAATCGTGGCCGTAATCAATCGTCCCGAGCGGGACGCGGAGCTGATCCGTCAATCCGGAATCAAGCTGGAGAGAGCGCTCTTCCCGCTCCTGATCGGAATAGAACGCTTCGGACCGATCGGCGTGGTCGAACTTGCCGACGGTGTCGGCCGTGACTACACGACCGTCAGCCGACAGGTCGCCCGCCTTGCGAGTTTGAAGCTAGTAGAACGGCGAGTCGGCACGGCCGATCGACGAACTCGTCTGATTTCCGTGACCGGCCGGGGCAAAACGCTCGCTTCAAAAATCACCCGGGCACGGGAAAGCCTCGCGCGATCCGTGTTCTCGTCGTGGAACCCGGCGGAGTTCCAGGAGTTCGTTCGGCTGACTCGCAAGTTCGCCGACGCGATCCGAGAACCCGGGAATCGAGTCTGAGCCTACAAGCGTGCGGCGCGCATCCTCCGAGTCCCTCGCTCGACACTCGAGGCAACATTTCCCGTTGTCCACGTTCGGCCCTCCAACAGAGATCCCCATCGACAAGCTAATTCCACCGCCCTGCAATATGGTGCGCACAGCCTATGTCGGGCGATGCCAACCCGGCCATGGATGCCGGGACGCGTGGCAGCTCCCCGGAACAAGCATCGAGCCCCAAGCGACGGTGGGGACGCCCGCTGACTCCGCGCGCTCGTTGGGCGGTAGTCATCGGCGTTGCCACTACGATCATCGTTGCGGGAGCGGGATACTACTTCGTCTCCCGCGAGGGCAACACCCCTCCGTTCGGCAACCTGGCTTGGCAGGTGCCGAATCCTGGCATCAACATCCTAGACC
>JASHVA010000164.1 GCA_030039715.1 Thermoplasmata archaeon
TACGAGGCGCTCCCCGCGCACATCGATGCCATCAACGACGCGGTGCGGGGCCTCCCGCGGGAGCGAATCCGGGTCCATTACTGCTACGCGAACTCGGTGAGTTCGCACAAGAACGACGCCGATTTCGCCCGTGTGCTCCCCGAGCTCGTGCGCCTTCGTGTTGGGGCGCTCAATGGCGAGTTCGCCAACCCCCAGCACGCGGGCGACCTCCGCGTCCTCGCGGCGTACGCGCGGGAGCACGGCTGGCCGAAGGGCCTCGTGCTGCAGGCCGGCGTGATCGACGTGAAGACGCCGATCGTGGAGCATCCCCGGACCGTCCGGATGCGGCTCGACCAGGTCGCGGACGCGATCGGTGCCGAGCACACGTGGGGGAACACGGACTGCGGGTTCGAGACGTTCATGGGGTTCAACAACGTCCCGCACGCCGTCGGCCTCCTCAAGCTCCGAGCGCTCGCCGACGGCGCCCGTCTCGACGGGTCGAAAAGGGCGTAGTTTTCGGCAGTTGCCGATGTAGACCTTCGGCATGATTATTAACCCGTAAATAATATCGCTGCTGCCGCCCGCGGGCGGCGGGGACGAAGAATGGCGACCAAGATCTCCAAGCTGCTCGGCAAACTTTTTCCGACGACTCAGGTGGGGGCGTATCCGAGGCCGAACTGGTACAACCTGGACCTTCGGGGCCGGGACTGGAAGCAGGCGTGTCGCGACCCGTTCTATCGGGAGCAGTACACGGACGCGGTCGGGGCGACGCTGACCGACCAGTACCGGAGCGGGCTCGACCTGTTCGTGGACGGACGGATGTGGTACGACCGGTACGACGGGTTCATCGGCAGTTTCGCGATGTATCCGCTCGAGCGCGTCACCGGGGTCGAGATCATTCCGGAGCCGGCCGCGATGCTCACGATGATGAGCCAGATGCCGGGCTTCACGGGTGCGAGCGAGGTGTTCGGCTCGCTAATCGCGAACGCGCAGATTGTCGGGAAGGTCGAGCACAAGGGCGCGCTTCATTTCGACGAGCTGTGGAAGCTCGCGCAGTCGCTGACGACGGTGCCGGTAAAGACCGGGGAGGCGATGGGCGCGTTCGAGCTCTCTTATGTGGCCGCGAACAAGTTTTACAAGACGCAGCGGGACTTCGCTTTTGACCTCGCGAAGGTGTTCAACATCGAGCTCAAAGCCCTCGTGAAGGCCGGGGCCAAATACGTCCAGCTCGACGACCTGGGCCACGAGTTCGCGGCGATGGCGGGCGACAAGGACGCCCTCGCGTGGGGCACCGACGTAATCAACGAGATGTTCAAGGGAGTCGATGCCTACAAGATCCTGCACGCCTGCCACGGCGGCACGCCGGCCCCGATCGGGTTCGCGCCGTACACGAAGTTCATCGCGAATATTGCGGACTGCAAGGTCGACGCCTTCGAGATGTCGATGGCCCAGACGAACTACCCCGAGGACGAGCTCAAATTGTACAAGCAGCACCTGAGCCACATGGACCTCGGGATCGGCGTCATCAGCAACAAGAACTACCTGGTCGAGGAGCCGAGCGAGATCATCGCCGGGATCCAGCGGGCCGCGAAGTACATCGACCCCGAGCGGATCTACCTCAGCACCGACTGCGGGATGATCACCTACCCGCGCGTGATGGCCCGGGCGAAGCTGCACGCGATCGTGCGGGCCGCCACCGCGCTGCGGAAGGAGCACGGGGCGTCGTAGGGCGTGTCCGAACGCCAGCGGGCCGGGCGGGACCTTCCGGCCGGCCCACTCACTCGCGACGGAGCGGGAGGGTAGATTCGGCGCTCTCCATCATCCAGGGGACCTCCGGGGCGATCCCGCCCCCTGTGAGGTAGAGGAGCACCCGCTCGCCCGACCGAAGGAGACCTTCTCGACGCAGCGCGGCGAGCCCGGCGATCGTCGCCGCGCCCTCGAGCCCGGTCACGAGGCCGGTGGTTGCCGCCCGTCGCTCGGCCGCGCGGATCTCCCGCTCGGGCACGGCGACCCCCGTGCCGCCGGACCATCGTACCGCCTCGATCACCCGCTCGGAGGAGAATGGCGCGGGGACGGTGAGCCCGCCCACGAACTCGAGCGGCGGGGGGACCGGCTCGGCCCGGGAGCGACCCTCGCGCAACGCCCGCACGATCGGCGCGCATTCCGCCGCCTGTACGGGCAGGAGCCGCGGGATAGCCTCGATCCACCCGAGCGCCCGCAGCTCGGTGAAAGCCTTGAAAATCCCGACGAGCCCGAGCCCGCCACCGGTCGGGTAGACGATCGCGTCGGGGAGCCCGGCGGCACCGAACCGGTCGAATATCTCGAACGCCATCGTCTTGGTCCCCTCCACGCGGTACGGCTCCCGCATCGTCGAGAGGTCGATTGACCCCCGTCCCGGCTCCTGCTCGAGGGCCGCGGCGCGCGCGTCGGCGATCGAGCCACGGACCGTCCGGACCTGGGCGCCGAACGCCCTGCAGGCGAGGGCGAGCTCGGGACGGGCCTCCTCGGTGAGATAGACCCGGACCTCGACTCCCGCGCGGGCCCCGTACGCCGCCGCCGCGACGCCGGCGTTCCCCGTGCTAGGTAGAAAGACGGACCGCGCGCCCAGTTCCGCCGCGCGCGAGATGGCGACCGACATCTCCCGGGCCTTGAACGCCCCGGTCGGCAGCGCCCCGTCGTTCTTCGCCCAGAGGTCGAGATCGTCGGCGCCCTCGACGTCGGCGAGCGGCAGGACGCCGGTCTCGGGCTCGCCCAGGGACGCGATCGCGCGGCTCGCACGGACCGGCAGCAATTCTCGGTATCGCCAGACGCCGCCGGGGCGAGTGCGCCAGTGTTCGGGCCGGAACCCGGGCGGGGCGTCCTCTAGCCGGTAAGTCGCGAGGAGCGCATGGCCGCAGGTAGGGCAGACCCCGATCAGCCGGTCGGCCTCGACGAGCGTACAGCACGCCCGGCACTCGAGACCCGAGAGTAGTGAGACGCCGTCGATCATCGGCTCCGCCCCCGCGGAGCCGTGGGGCGCGGCACGCGCCGACGGGACGCGGCCCGGGCACGGAACCGATCTCTGAGGGTCGGTCCGTCGAGCGGAACGACCGGAACGTCCGCGTTTCCCGGCTCGATCCGGGCGACGACGACGGCCGGTCCGCGCCCCGTGGCGGCCCGTAGGAGCGCCCGAGGGTCCCGGACGACCCGCACGCGGCGCACGCCAGCGCCGGCCGCGATCCGATCGAGGCGGGCGCCCGAGGAGGTGGCTGTCGGCTGGTCTCCGGTGCTGCCGTGCACACCGTTGTCGAGGACCACGAGGATAAGGTTCGGCGGCGCGTACCGCGCGAACGTCGCGAACGTGCCGAGGTTCATGAGCACGGACCCGTCCCCGTCGATGGCCACTACGCGCTCTCGGACTCCGAGCGCGACCCCGATCCCGATGGAACTCGCCAGGCCCATCGAGCCGAGCATGTAGAAGTTCTCGGGGGCGTCGGCCGCGTGGTACATCTCCCGGCTCGGATAGCCGAGGTTCACGACCCTCAACCCCGGGACTCCGGCGAGAGCCCGCAGCGCGGCGAGTCGCCTCACTCTCCCTCCGGGGGCAGGACGACTGCGACCGCACGACTTTCGGCGCGGGCGCGACGGACCGCCCGCTCGGCCACCGGGGCATCGCGGGCCGCGCGGACCGTCACCCGTGGAATGTCGAGCGCCCGCAGGATGCTGACGTAGGCCCGGCCCATCGGGCGCTGAGCGGCGATAAACTCGGTCGGACCCCCGCGCGCTCCGACGATGAGGACTAGCGGGAGGCGGTAGAATCCGGTCAACGAGGCGAGCGCGTTCGCCGAGTTGCCGATCCCAGAGTTCTGAAGCAGGAGGGCCGGCGTCCGGCCGGCGAGCGCGGCGCCCGCGCAGAGTCCCACCCCTTCCTCCTCCCGGGTCGCGTCGATCACGGCGATCCCGTTCTCGGCGAGGGCGTGGCTCACCCCCGCGACGATGCCGCATGCGACCGTCGCCGCGAAGTCGATGCCCGCTCGGCGCAACGCCCGGGCGAGCTTGCGATCGCGGGTGGTCACGGAAGCCGTGCCGCTCCCCAGGCCGGTCGTCGCCCGCACCCCAGCGACCGACGACGGGCGAACCGCCGCGGCCTCGCACTCCCCAACTTCCTAAACTTATTTAATAACCCGCGCATCGGGACGCGCCATGCCCCCGCGGCGGAGGCGGAGCGAACGGCTCGACTATCCCGGTCCTTGGGAGACGTTCCGCCGCGCCTTCGTCGCGATCCGCATCGAGTGCGCACGCATCGTGGGCCGGTACGGCTTGCTCTACACGGAGTACCGCGCGCTCACGGTCTGTCGCGCCGGGCCGGTCACGCCGGGATTCCTCGCCCTGGACCTCGGGGTGACGGCGGCCGCGGCGACGGGCATCGTCGCGCGCCTTCGGCGTCGCGGCTGGGTCCGCACACGCCCCCACCCCCGCGACCGGCGGGCGACATGGGTCGAGCTCACGCCCGCGGGGCGCCGCCGGGAGCACGCGAGCCGCCGCGCCTGGACGACGCGCCTGCAGCAGATCTCCTCCGACCTCGACGCCGAGGAGCTTGCGGCGTTCGAGCGCAGCCTGCGGGCGGTCGACCTCGTCCTCCGCGAAACTTCGCTCTCGCCGACCGCGAGGAGGTAGCGTCCTTCGGGTGGTCGCGTACAAGTGGGTCGTGCTGACGAACACGACGCTCGGCCTCCTCATGGCGAGCGCGAACTCGACGATCATCCTGATCGCGCTCCCCGCCATCTTCCGCGGGCTCGACGTCTACCCCTTCGCCCCCGACGCGTTTGTGGTCCTGCTCTGGTCGCTCCTCATCTTCGGCGTGGTGACCGCGACGCTCGTAGTGAGCGTCGGACGACTCTCCGACGTTTACGGGCGGGCCCGCATGTACAATGCCGGTTTCGCGATCTTCACGATCGGGTCAATACTCCTCTTCGCGCTCCCGAACACGGGGATTCTTGGCGGCTGGGAGCTCGTCGGGTTCCGGCTCATCCAGGGGATCGGCGCCTCCTTCATCTTCGCGAACGCGGCGGCCCTCATCGCGGACGCCTTCCCCCCCGACGAACGGGGACGCGCGCTGGGAATCAATCAGGTGGCGGCCGTGGGCGGCGCCGTGCTCGGCCTCGTCCTCGGGGGCGTGCTCTCGGCGGCGCCCGCCGCGCACCTCGGGCCGGTCATGATTGACGGATGGCGTTACGTCTTCCTTGTCAGCGTCCCCGTAGGAGTGTTCGGGACGTACTGGGCGTACCGCCGGCTTCGGGAAACCGCGGTCCTCGGCTCGAGGAGCAGGGTCGACATCCCGGGGAACATCACCTTCGGTGCCGGCCTCACTCTCCTGCTCGCCGGTCTCACCTACAGCCTGATCCCGTACGGCTCGTCGAGCAACGGCTGGTCGAACCCGTGGGTCTGGACCGGCGTCCTCGGCGGGCTTGCGCTCCTCGGAGCGTTCCTTGTGATCGAGCGCCGGACGAAGAACGCGATGTTCGACCTCGCGCTCTTCCGCAACCGAGCGTTCTTCTCCGGCAACATCGCGGCGATGCTCGGTTGGATGGCCCTCGGCGGTCTCCAGTTCATGCTGATTCTCTGGTTCCAGGGGATTTGGCTGCCGCTGCACGGTTACGCGTTCAGCGTGACTCCGTTCTGGGCCGGGATCTACATGCTCCCGATGATGGGCGGCATCATCGTGTTCGCACCGCTCAGCGGAGCGCTCAGTAATCGGCTGGGGCCCCGCTTCCTGAGCACGCTCGGCCTCGGCATCGCGGCCGTCGGCTTCCTCGGGCTGCTGACGCTCTCGTACGACTTCGCCTACTGGCAGATGGCGACGATCCTCTTCGTCCTCGGCTGCGGGATGGGCACGTTCGGCCCGCCGAACACGGCGGCGGTGATGAACAGCGTACCGCCGAGCTCCCGGGGCGCGGCGAGCGGCATGCTGACGACGCTCCAGAACTCGGGGCAGATCCTCTCGCTCGCGATCTTCTTCAGCGTGCTGATCGGGATCTTTTCCGGGCAACTCGGCGGCTCCTTCTCCACGGCCCTCGCCGGCGTCGGACTTCCCTCGGGGAACGTCCCGCTTCTCACCGGCGTCGTGGTCCAGGACCCTACCGGGGCGATCTTCGGCGCGTTCCTCGGCATCAACCCGATGTCGATTTTCCTCACGGCGCTCAACACCTCCCATCCGACCGGCTGGACGACGGTCCAACCCGGCTCCGCTGCTTGGAACACTCTCACCTCGACCCGCTTCTTCCCCCAGGCGGTCGCGCCCGCCTTCCAGACCGGCGTGCGGTCGGCGTTCCTGGTCGCGTTCGGGATCACGGCGGCCGCCACCGTCGTCTCGGCGCTCCGGGGTCGCCCCTACCTCCACGAGGAGGCCCACGTCACGACGACCGAGCCGCCCCGGCCCGAAGCCGGGACGTTGGCCGGAGGTTCGAAGTGAGCTGCCCGAGCCCGGCCTCGGGAGGTCCGAGTCGCCCGGGCGCCGACGCGGCCGCGCAACCCTTTTCGTTCGGTCCGACTTCGGGCGGAAACGACGGGGGTGCCGAGCGTTGAGCGCGTCCGCTGCAGCGGTGTTCCACAACCCGACGGACGGCTTCTCGATCGAGCATTACGACCTTCCCGAGGTCGAGCCGCGTGGGGCGCTCGTGAAGGTCGGGATGGCTTCGATCTGCGGCACGGACCTCCACATCTGGCACGGCAGCCGAAAGCCTCCGCTCCCGATCATCCCCGGTCACGAGGCGATGGGCGTGGTCGCCCGACTCGGCTCCGCGCTCCGGACGGATGCGGCCGGGGCGCCGCTCCGGGAAGGGGACCGAGTGACGTGGAGCTACATCTGGACCTGCGGCGCTTGCTACTTCTGCACGATCCTCCACGAGCCCGCGAGCTGCGTGAATCGGATGGCGTACGGCGTCGGCGTGGGGTGCGCCGACCCGCCGCACCTGAACGGCGGATTCTCTGAGTACATCTATCTGCGGCCCGGCACGAGCATCTTCCGCATTCCGGACTCCCTCACCGATGCGGTCGTCGTGCCCACCAACTGTGCGCTCGTGACGATGATCCACGTCACGGAGAGCGCGGGGGTGCGCCCGGGTCAGTCCGTCGTCGTGCAGGGATGCGGCCCGCTCGGACTCTACGGCTCGACGGTCGCCCGCGAGCGCGGCGCCGACCAGGTCATCGCCCTCGACACGAGCGAAGCGCGGCTGGAGGTCGCGCGGAAGTTCGGCGTCGACCGTGCGCTCAACGTCAGCGGGCTGAGCGACGACGACGTGGTCGCGAAGATCCGGGAACTGACCGACGGGCGGGGGGCGGACGTCGTGATCGAGGCCACGGGCGTCGCGGAGGTGCTCCGCGTCGGCCTGCGGCTGCCCCGCGAGGGGGGGACCTATGCGACCATCGGGCCGATCTACCAGGGGGCCGTCGTCCCCCTCGACTGCTTCAACTTGATCTTTCGGCGCATCCGCCTCCTCGGCGTCGCTCGGAACGACGCCGGTCACCTGCGCTCGGCGATCAACTTCCTCGTCCGCACCCGCTCGAAGTACCCGTACGAGCAGGTCGTCGGCGCGACGTTCCCGCTCGAGCGGATTGTGGACGGTCTGCGGCTCGTCGATGAGCGGAAGGTCATGCGGGCCGCGATTGTCCCGTAGGGCGTGTCGTCACGGCGCGATGCCCGCGTCGTAGTGCGGGGGTTCGGGGTGCACCCGGTCGATTTCGGCCCGCCGGAAGACCTCCTCCGGGCCGACGGGACGGGGCAGGTAGCCGAGCCGGTTCAGCACTTCGCCGAAGCGGTGCGTCGCGGCGACGAACCCTTGGGAGAGCGCCGCGCAGTATCGAGGGGAGACGCGGTAGGCGGCCTCGATGAGTTCCGCGTCCGCGACCTCGACCGCCCGCGCCGTACGGAGCGCGGCCTCCCGCGGTCGCTCCCGGATCAGCGCGGTCGCCTCCTCGTGGGCCCGCAGGAACGCCTCGATGAGCTCGCCCTGCCGGAGCGCCGCGGCCGTTGCGACGACGCCGTAGCTCGGGTTGTGCGGCCAGAGGGCGCGGGCTGGGATCACGAGGCGGGCGCCGGCGTATCGCGCGGCGGCCGCGGCGAGCGCCGGAGTGCCGACTCCGGCGCGCAGCGTGCCGGCCGCGAGCCCTTCCGTGATCAGGTCCGCCTGCGGAAGATTGCGAATCTCGACCTCCCGGTCGAGGCCACTGGAGCGCAACAGTTCTCGGAAGATCACGTCATGGATCGAGCCGGCCGCCGGGATCCCGACCGGTCCGGGCCGGATCGCGCGCAGCGTGGTCGCGAGGTCCGACGCGCCCCGCGCAGCCGGAACGTCGGGCGCGGCGATGACGATCGTCCCCTCCTCGTGGCCGCCCGCGATGCACCGGATCTCCACACCGCGCGCGATCGCGATCATCGCCGGCGGTAAGCCGATGTACGCGAGGTCGAGATCTCCGGAGGCGAGCGCCCGGACGATCGCCGGTCCCGTCAGCTCGAGCGACCAGTCGACCGTTGCCCGGCCCGGGCTCCATCCGGCCTCGCGGAGTAGGTGGGACGTATGGTAGAACGTCGGGAGATACCCGATGCGGACGGTGGGTTCGGACGTCATCGTCGCGCCCCGACCGAGGCGGTCCTCCCCACCAAGGGGCGCGAGGATTTACGGTGGAGGACCGTCCCCCCATCGTGGAGCCGGCGACTCGCGAGCTCGAGCGGGTGCTCGCCCTGTTCAATCGGAATCTGCGCACGTACGGCGTCCGCGTCGGACTCGCTCGCGTCGACCGCGGGACCGTCGAGCTCCGGGTCGACCGCTCGCTCGGTGCAGGAGTCTGCTCGAGCGGATGCGACATCCCACTGCCCGCCCTCCTCCTCGCGCTGGAACGTCAATTGGGCGCCGTGCAAGGCGTGGACGCACTCCGATGGACCCCGGGGCTGTCGCCGCCCTGAGTCGCGCGACGCGGCTCCGGCCGCTCTACCGTGAGGCGTGCGTGGCCGGCCGGACCCCCCCGACGGGCCCCCGGCACGAAGGATACGAGCCCCCAACGGAACTCCCCCGCGAACGCCCTCGGCGACGTCGGGTCCCGCCGGGATCGAGTCGGCGGCCCCTGCTCTAGGGGGGGCGTCGGAGACCGGCGTTCGGGGACCGGCCGTTTCCGTCGCCAGGCGGCCCCCCTGCGGGCCCAACCCACGGAACCTCCCGGAACGCCCTCGTTTCCGCGTCCAGCTCGAAAGCGGCGATGGCCGGTACCGTCGCGCGCGTGACCGAGAGGACCACGTAGGTGTACCACGGCCAGGCATGCTCCTCGTCGAACGATGACGGCCGGGCCGGATGGTCCGGATGCGAATGGTAGAAACCCGCGACGACCCGGTCCGTCCCGGCGAGCGCTGCTTCGGCCGTGAGGAGCTCGGAGGGGCGGATGACAAACCGCCGGCGGCGCTCGCCTTCGAACTCGTTCGAGGCGTGGCGAATATCGACGATCTCCCGCGGAACGTTCGGGTCGGGCGCGTCGGGTCCGGCCACGAGGAACCCGCAACACTCGTCCGGATACGTCGCCCGGCCGTGGTCGCGCATCGCGTCCACGAGACGGGGCGGGATTCGGACGGGCCTCACGCCTCCTCCGGCGCCCGCATGTGTCGGTCACCGTCCGGTAGGATTGTCACGACCATCGCCCCAGGGTGCGCCCGTCCCTCGCTCAGGGCGGCCACGACGGCCGCCGCGGACGACGCTCCCACGGCGAGCCCCTCCTCCCGCGCGAGCTTTCGCTGCATTGCCTGGGCGTCCTCGGTCTCGACACGCACGGTGCGATCGACCTGCCGGGCGTCGTACGTTCCCGGTCGAATCGCCGTCGGGAGATGCTTCAATCCCTCCAGCCCGTGGATCGGTCCCGCGGGCTCGACGCCTACGACCTCGACCTCCGGCTGCATCTCCCTCAGATACCGCGCCACGCCCGAGATCGTGCCACCCGTGCCGACGCCCGCCACGAAGTGGGTCACGCGGCCGGCGGTCTGTTTCCAGATCTCGGGTCCCGTGTGGAGATAGTGCGCACGCGGATTCGCCGGGTGGTTGTACTGGTCCGGATACCAGTACCGGTCGGGATGGTCGGCCGCCCGGCGTCGGGCCTCTCGCTGCGCGCCATCCGTTCCGTCGGCCGGATCCGTGAGCACGAGCTCGGCGCCGTACCCCCGTAATCGGGCGATCCGCTCTGGGCTCGCGTTGCGGGGCAGGCAGAGCTCGACCGGGAAGCCGACGCGCGCCCCGATCATCGCGTACGCCACCGCTGTGTTCCCGCTCGAGGCGTCCAGCAGGGTTCGTCCACCGGTGAGCGCCCCGGTCGAAAGTCCTTCTCGCACGATCTCGAGCGCGGCCCGGTCCTTCACCGAGCCCGAGGGGTTCAGGAACTCCGCTTTCGCCCAGAGTTCGAACTTCGTTCCCGAGAGCCGGCGAAGCGGCAGGAGCGGGGTGTTTCCCACCGCGCCCAGCAGCGAGTCTTCGGTCGGTGCGCGGGGTGCGCTCGCTGACTCCGCGAGAGGGCTCCGGATCAGCGGAGCGGGATCAGATGCGCACACCGCATCCCTCCGCGACCGATCGAATCCTCGAGGTCGACTCCGACCTCGCCGAGCAGCGCCTCGGTCAGGTGCTTGTCGAAGACGTCGCACAGAAGGTACGGGTGCGAGAGCGCGCT
>JASHVA010000165.1 GCA_030039715.1 Thermoplasmata archaeon
TTTCTCGAACGGCGCAAAGTGGTCGCCGAGGCTCATGAGACATGGCGAATACCTGGAGCGCATCGTTCGGCGAGACATCGGCCAACGGGCGGGCCTACCGACGTTCCGAATGTCCCGACTGAGGAACGAGAACAGCGGGGCGGCACACAGGCAGGGATCAGCGAGCCGGCCTGTCCGTCTCGCCAACCTCGCCCGGAGCGTCGTCAGTCGAAGTCGACTCTGGCTTCGGCGAGGCCGTGCCGACGCTGCGGGGTGGAGCGTCGCGACGCCGGACCCAAAGAATCACGACGACGATAGCGGCGACCGCAATCGCAGCAATGGCCGCGACATCCTCGAGGCTGATTGAGCCGGATGCAGGGCCTGATATTGTGGGCAATCGGATTAGCACTGCGCTGAGGTTCGTCCATATCTTGGGGGTGAAGCCCCAGAGATCGCCGCGGGGCGACCCCGAGCTCGGTAGGGATCCGTTGCCCCCAAACACAAGGGAGATCGAGTCAGCCACGTCGTAGGCGGCGCCGAAGGCGTAGCGTCCCGGTGGGGGCGGGGCGATCGGAACCGGAGACCACGTTCCGTGGACGTAGGTCCAAGTGTCCGCCAGAACGCTCGAACCATTACGCCCGCCAAAAAGCAGCAATTCACCGAGCGCAACATCGTAGACCAGCCCCGCGTCAAAACGCGCCGGAGGCGACGGGGCGAGCGGAACCAGATCCCACTTTTCGAGACCGGTGAACTCCCACGTGTCGCCGAACGTGGTGCTGGAGTTCTCGCCACCGAAGAGTATGAGGTAGCCGTCCCCCGACGTCGCGTCGTATGCCAGGGAGGCATCTGCGCGAGGGGAGGGCGCACCGCCAAGCGAGTCCGCCGTCCAACTCCCGTTGACAAAGAGCCAGGTGTCGTTCAGGTATCCCCCCACTCCGTAGCCGCCGAAAAGGACGAGCGCTTGCACCAGCGCGCTGCCGTCGTACGCCATCGAGGCACCGAATCTCGCCGGGGGTGTGTTCGTCGCGTTCGGCGAGGTCGCCGTGATGTTCGACCACTCACCCTTGGCGAATGCCCACGTGTCGTTCAAGACTCCGCCGTTCGCATCGATCCCCCCGAACAGCACCACGTAGCTGAGCGAAGCATTCTCCGGATTGACGTCGTAGACCATGCTGGCTCCGTAGCGGGCGGGCGGCGAAACGGGCGGGGTCAGCAGCAACCAAGAACCGTCTACGTACTTCCAGGTGTCATTCAGCGGACCGGCGCTGCCCTCGCCGCCGAACAGAAGAACGAACCCGTCCTTGGGATCGTACGTCATCACCGTGCCACTTCGTGGCGAGGGGCTCGGAGGCGGGAACACATTCATCCACACACCGCCGCGGTACGCCCACGTGTCGCCCAGAATCACCGCATCGTACTGTCCGGGTTCACTGTCCCCACCGAAGAGAAGGAGGTATCCGTCGCCGGCGTCGTACGCGAGACTTCCCCAGCAGCGAGCCGGCGGAGACGTTGCCGGAAAGGTCGTGGGCGTCACGAGGCTCCAGTTGCCGTCGAGGTACTTCCACGTCGTCTGCATCGACAGGTCCGTTGTCAGAATCCCGCCGAATAGTAGCGCATAGCCGTCCGCGGGGTCGTACGCGAGTGACGCTCCCCAGACGGCGGGGGGAGACGCCACGGGCGAGAGTTCACGCCACTTCCCGCCAGAGAACGCCCACGACTGGTCCAGCGTCACGTTCAGTTCGGTGCCCGAGCATCCGGCCACTCGCTTTCCTACCCCTCCAAAGAGCAGGACATATCCCTCCGCCGGGTCATCCGTGATCGAAGTGTCGAAGCGGCACGACGGCGCCGTACCTACCGACGCGGTCACATTCGTCCATCGGCCGCCGGCGAAGGTCCACGTGTCGTTCAAGAACGACCGTTGGTAGTCTCCTCCGAAGAGGAGGACGTAACCGTCCTGAGCGTCGTACGTGAGCGCTTCGTCGTACCGAGGACTCGGTGCGACCGCCGTCGTGATGTTCGTCCAGACTCCATGCAAGAAGGTCCAGGTATCGTTGAGGTAGTCCGCCGACAGGTAGGTCACTCCGGGAACCGTCTTTCCGATGCCCCCGAACAGTACGAGATAGCCATCGCGCGCATCGTATACGAGTGCGGACCCAGTCCGTCCCCGGGGAGACACGGCGGGAAAGAGCTCGGTCCAGTTGCCGTGAGCGAACGTCCAAGTCGCATCGTCGCCGCTTCCGCTAAACAGCACGACGTATCCATCCACAGGATCGTAAGCCATTGTGCCGCCGTACCGAGCCTTCGGCAGATCGGAGGAAGCGGCGGGCACCGCCGGTCCCGTCGAGGAAGAGCCGGAGGACGTATCGCAAGTCACGCTGGCACCACCCCCTGAGCCTTGGCAGGCCATCGGCTGGCCGCCCGCCGGCCCCGAGCCGTTCTCTAACGACGACTCTGCCGCGGAAAGTGCCGTCGTCGAGACGGAGCCCGCTCCCCCCAGGGGACTGGTAGTCGACGCCAGCCCGCCCGGCAACGGTCCCAGGATCCACACGACAAAGAAGACTGCAAGGCCACCCCGCCAACATTCGAGATGGCGTTTTGCTCTCCATCGCGGCCCCATGCAGCTCTCCTTCTCCGCTCCCCGGCGCTCGGACGGGGAAGGACCGACCATCTCGTGACTATATTGTATACCTAGGCCGGGGGATCGAACGCCCGTCTCCTTCCCGGCTCGGGAGGTTGCGACCGAATGGAACCGGCCACCCCGGCGGAGCGCCCCGCACGCTCCCGCGCGAACGCGTTCGGTTCTCTCAAGTTACGGTTATGAGGTAGGCCCCGTCGAGTGGGGCATGGCAGGAGCACCGCCTCGAGTGCTGGCTCTGGGGCTTGACTCGGTGCCCCCCCAGCTGCTCTTCGACCGCTTTCTGCCCTTGATGCCCAATGTACAGCGGATCCTCAGCCGATCGATCTATGGGACGCTCGAGAGCACCGATCCACCGATCACCGTCCCGGCGTGGGCCGTCATGTTCTCCGGGATGGACCCTGGGACGCTCGGTCTCTACGGCTTCCGTCACCGGCGACCGGGGACGTACTGGGACATGTACATACCGACGTCTCGGACGCTCCTTCACCCGCTGATCTGGGATCGCCTCTCCCGGCTCGGTCGGCGCAGTTGTGTGATCGGGATGCCACCGGGGTATCCCCCACCTCACATTAACGGCGTCTACATTTCCGATTTCTTGACTCCCAGCCACG
Organism: Thermoplasmata archaeon; assembly: GCA_030039715.1. GTDB lineage: Archaea > Thermoplasmatota > Thermoplasmata > Lutacidiplasmatales > UBA184 > Lutacidiplasma. Next base: position 3,229 of record JASHVA010000165.1, read on the forward strand.
CGAAGGATTTCGCCTATCCGGTCTCGATAGTCGACGAGGTTCAGCGAGTCGCGGGCGGCTACGAGTTCGATGTCACGTTCCGTGCAGACGACCGGGAGAGAATTGGCGGCCAACTACTCGAGATGACGCGCAAAAGGTTCGCCGTGGCTCGTCACCTGTGGACGAAGGAGCGGTGGGACCTCTTTGTTCTCCATGAGATCGGGCCCGACCGACTCCACCACACCTTCTGGAAGTACTTCGACCCGAAGCACCCTCGGTACGAGGATAACGCGGAGTTTCGCGAGTTGGTCGAACGGTATTACACGCGACTGGACGCGGAGATCGGCGCGCTGCTCGCGCTGGTGCCGGACGGAGTACGCGTCTTGCTCCTGTCCGACCACGGGAGCCAGGCAATGGCCGGAGGATTCTGCATCAACGACTGGCTCATCGAGCGCGGCTATCTGGTGTTGAAGGGCCCGAGCCCCCCGCCGGGCACCCCGCTCGAGAAGACGACCATCGACTGGTCGAGGACGAAGGCGTGGGGGGCGGGGGGCTACTATGCGCGGATTTTCTACAACATCCGAGGCCGCGAGCCCGAGGGGGTTATCCCGCCCGAACAAGTTCCTGCCTTCGAGCGCCAGCTTGGCGAGGAGTTGCGTGCCGTCCGACAACCCGACGGTCGCTCGCTCGATGCCAACGTGCGCGCGCCCCGCGAGATCTATCGGGAGGTCCGCGGTGACGCCCCCGATCTGATGGTCTACTTTGGGGGGACCTCCTGGCGTTCCGCGGGCACAGTCGGCCACCCTTCGCTCTATGTGTCCGAGAACGACACGGGTCCGGACGACTCGGTGCACTCGTTCGAAGGAATCTACGCGATCACCGACCCACGCGTCGGGAGCGGGAAGCGTGGACCGGCCCAGCGGATCATCGATATCGCGCCCACGCTCCTGGACCTCATGGGGATTCCGATTCCAGCCGAGATCCAGGGACGACCGATCCCCGAGTTCGATTGAGCGGCCGAGGAGTTGCTCGAGAGACGTGCCCGAGTACGTTGCGGTATTCCAGGCTCGAGCCCGCACCGGTCGCGCTGCACTTCTCGCCCGTCCAAGTCACAACGATTAAGTCGGAAGAGTCAGGTTCGGCATTGCCGCGCGTCCTCAGCCCGGAGAACCGGGTGCTAGGGGTTTGGACGAGGCAGCAACCGAAACAACCGGGGAAGGAAAGGAGGGATTTGAGACCGTGAAGGATAGGGGAATCTTGAGGAATCGGCGCTGGGGAATCGGCTTGATAGTCGCGGCGGTCGCGGTCTTCGTTGCGATCCCGCTGTCGCAGGCGGCCGTGTCGACTTCACCGCCAACTGCGACGGGGACCCAAAGCATCGGATGCAGTGTAAACGGCGCGACACTGTCGGTAACCGGGGCACCGAGTGGCTTCACGAAAGAGGTCCTTGCGATATCCTGGAGAGCGATGGACGATGAGGACACCGGGCTCTCCGGCTATTGGGCCATGGACACGTACAACACCGCGGTGAGCGCCTGGGAGTACAGCAATGGCTCGTACTTCGTTATCCAGACGTTCTCGGGCTCGTTCGAAGTTCCGCAGGGCGCGCTGAGTCCTCAAAACGGCGTGCTGGAACCGGCGTCGGGCTACGGCTCGCTCGTGGGGATCATCTTCGGATGGATTACTAGCGCGGAGGTCTTCCACAAGGGCACGAACGTCGCCAAGGGCAATCTCGGCGACCTCAACTACGGCGGCACCACGCAGGACTTGCTCAACCAGACGTACGGCAACCAGGTCGGCGACTCCTCCGCGTACAACTGGTATACCACCTACTTCGCTCCCGCCGATCCCTACGACAGTTACTTCAGCTACGCGTGGGGGTTCACGTACACCTTGAACAGCTTGTTCACGACGAACACGCACGGTAGCTCCACATCGACCGGCACTTGGTGCAACTGGGGCTCGGCCGACGTAGGGGACATCGTCACCGCGTCAGGAGAGTAGACCGGTCACGCGGCCCTCGGGCGGAGGGGGACCCCAGCCCTCTCCGCCCCCAACTTTTTCGACCCTTAGACGTGGCAACGGAACGAGCCTCCGACGGCGAGGCATCGCGCGACTGACTCCGCGCGTCGCAGTTCCTCGCGTCGATCCTACCGTGCGCCCGGCACGCCGGAACCGGGCAGAGGCGGCAGTTCGTAGGCGTGGCTTCGAGTGTTCCGAGCAAGCGTTATCTCGATTTGCGAGTCGCCCAGCGAGGTCCGACGGACGTGACGAACCGAGGGTTCTGCGTATGGCTGACGGGTCTCCCCTCGGCCGGGAAGACCACGATAGCAAAGCATCTGCTGCCGCTCCTACGCCAGGGCGGTTGGGAGGTCGAGCTCCTCGATGGTGACGAGGTACGGAAGGGCCTGAGCGCCGATCTCGGTTTCGGCCGAGAAGCGCGAGAAACCCACGCCGCCCGCGTCGCCTACGTCGCGAAGGTACTCGCTCGGAACGACGTTATCCCGATCGTGGCGTTGATCTCCCCCTATGCGTCATCGCGCGCCCGCGCACGGTCGGAGATCGGTCGGTTCGTCGAGGTCTATGTTTCCACACCGATCGGCGAATGCGAGAAGCGCGACGTGAAGGGGCTCTATCAGAAGGCTCGCGCGGGTCTGGTCAAGGAGATGACCGGAGTCGACGATCCGTACGAAGTACCCGAGGCCCCCGAAATCCGAGTCGATACGATTCGGCTCTCGCCGGCCGAATCGGCGCAGCACATTCTGTCCGAGCTCGAGCGTCTCGGCTGGCCCATTCGAAAGCCGGAATGAGCCGGCCTCGGGAGGCGAACCGCCTCCGAGCCATCTTATACGCGGGGGGGTGAACGGCCCCGACCGAGGCGGAAGAGATTGGCCGACGGCGAAATGGAGGGCGCCTCGCACATCGACTCTCTGGGCCGCGGGACATTCCTCATGGTCGTGGGGACCGTCGTGCTGTTCCTCCTCAGCTTCCTCGGGCGGGTGGCGATCGCCCGGCACTTGTCGGTCGAGGCCTTCGGCGACTTCAATCTCGGTCTCGCACTCGCCGGCCTCCTCACGCTGATCGCGCTGCTCGGTCTGCATCAGGCCGTCGCGCGAACTCTGGCGGAGAACCCGGACCCCGCCACGCGGCGTCGTGTGATCCGCTGGGCCGCGACGATCACCGTGGTGACAGCGACCGTTGCTTCGGCCCTCGTGTGGCTGCTCGCGACGCCCATTGCCGACCTTTTCGATCCGGCCGGATCGGCGCAGCTCACCGTCGTCTTCCAGATGTTCTCGGTCACGGTCGGCCTGACTCTGCTGTGCACGTTCATCGCCGCGATCTTTCAGGGATTCGAGGACACTCTGCCCAACGCCTGGATCAATCAGGCAGTGCAGCCGGGCTCGTTCGTCATCTTCGTCTACATCTTCCTCGTCTACCACCTCAATCTCTTCGATGCGCTCCTAGCTTGGGTACTCTCGAACGCCGTCACGTTCGTGGTCCTGCTGGTCTATCTGTGGCGCCGTCTCCCGACTCGCCTACCGCCCGGACCCGCCGCCCCGATGCTGCCCCGAGGACTGCTGCTCCTCTCGGTCTCTCTCTGGGGGATCACGACGCTCGCCTACGTCACCACGTACGTTGACACGCTGATCCTCGGCGTTTTCCGCCCTGAGACAACGGTGGGGATCTATTCGGCCGTGATGACGCTCGCCCGGGTGCTCCTCGCCGCCAGCGCGGCCGTGACGTACATTTTCCTCCCGGTCGCCGCCCGCTTGAAAGGCCGGGGAGACATCGAATCGATCCGGCGCTCGTACGTGACCACCGCACGATGGGTGCTCCTCTTCACGCTCCCGTTGTTCTTCGTCTTCGCCATCTTGCCGACCAGCACCGTCGACCTGGTCTTCGGAAAGGCCTACGGCTCGGGGGCCACGGCGCTGGCCATCGTGACCATCGGCGCGGTCGTGTCCGTCGGCTTCGGACCGGTCAATGTGACGCTCGCGGGCATGGGCTCGGTGCGTCCCCTGCTGTTCTCCACGGCGGTCTCGGGGATCACGAACGTCGTACTGAGCTTCGCATTGATTCCCACGTACGGGCTCATCGGCGCGGCGATCGCATGGTCGGTGGCGCGAGTGCTGTTCCCGGCCTCGGGGGCCCTCTCGCTCTACCTCGAGAGTCGCATCTCGCCGCTCAGACGGACATTCGTCGTGCCGCTCGTGGTCTCGCTGGGCGTGGGAGTCCCGTTGTTCGTGCTGGTCGCCGTCTTGCCCCACCCGTCGTGGGTGGTGGTTCCGCTCTACTTCGTTGGTGTCGCGATCTTCCTGGGTGCTCTGTTCGCGACCCGGACCGTGGAGACCGCGGACCTGGTCGTCTGCCGAATCCTCGAAGGAATCGTACGCCGACCGCTCCCGCGCCTCGAGCGGTTCTTGCTGCGGTTCTGTGCCGACCGCGACCCGCCCTTGCCCCCGTCTCCCGTGCGGGATGCGTAGGCGAGAACTTCGCGCCCGCTACTCCTCGAAGATGATCGAGCTGCCTTCGATGTCGAGGCGCATCGATTTGCGTTCCAGCCCGGCCGTCTTCATCGCGTGCTCGACGTCGTGTTGCCGCTCGGGCGGCGCGAGGAGGAAAAGGAACCCTCCCCCGCCCGCACCCAAGATCTTTCCCCCCAACGCGCCGGCGCGTTTCGCCTGCGCGTACCACGTGTCGATCCGGGAGCTCGAGATGCCGTTCGTCAGCCGTCGCTTGAGCTCCCAGTTCTCGTCCAGTGCTCGTCCGATGTCGGCGTAATCGAGGCGCTCGATCGCGCCGACCGTCTCGTACGCGAGGTCGCGCATCCGGCGGTACTCGTCGAGATGGTCTTCGATCTCGACCGCCTGCTGCGAGTGAATGTCGGACGAGGAGCGCTCGACGCCCGTGTAGAACAACATCAGGCGGTCGTTCAGCGACTCGAGGGCGTCGTGGTCGACGTTCAAACTCTGAACGGAGACGTTGTCGTCGCGGTCGACCGTGATGAGGCTCAGGCCCCCGTACGCGACCGCGTACTGGTCCTGGATCCCGCCCGGTTCCTTCAGGATCTCCCGCTCGATGCGGACGGCCTCGCGGGCCAGTTGCCGGGGGCCGACTCGGTCGCCGCGCCACGCGTGGAGCGCGTTGAGGGCTCCGACCACACAACTGCTGCTCGAGCCGATCCCCGTCCCGCGGGACGGCATCTGGGTCGCCGTGATGATCTGGAGCCCGCTCGGGATCTTGAGGAGCCGCATCGCCTCCCGGATCGTACCGTGCGCGATGTCGTCAACGCTGCGGAGGGCATCCTCGGTGATACGGTAGCTCACCCGGATCTCGCTCGAGATGAAGTTCTCAACGACCATCACGAAGATTCCACGGTTGATCGAGCCGGCGACGCACGCGCCCGGTCCGTACTTGCGATAGTACGCCGGCAGGTCGGTGCCGCCGCCCGCGAACGTCACGCGGAACGGCGTCTTCGATACGACCACCACTCGATCCGGCATCGCGGTCCCTCGGTTCGGAGGCGCGGGAGCCGGGAGGGGTCATTAGAGATTCGGGGGGGACCGTTATATTCGCCGGAGGCGCGCCGGGAGCCGTGCGCACGCTCGTCACCGGTGCGACCGGTTTCATCGGTCGGCACCTGATGGCCTCGCTAGTCGCGGACGGCGAGGAGACCTGGGGGACCTCGTTCTCCGCAGAGGAGTTCGAGCGGTTTCCGCGCGAACTCCACGGTGCCGGCATCCTGCCGATGGACCTCCGAGACGCCCGCCAGGTGCGCTCGGTCGTCGAACGGGTCCGGCCGGAGGCGGTCTTCCACTTGGCCGCCCAAGCCTACCCACTTCTATCTTGGAAGGACCCGGCGGCGACCTACACTGCGAACGTTCTCGGAACGATCTACCTGTACGAGGCCCTACGCGAGTTTCCGCCCGCCCGGGGCGTGGTGTTCGCCTCCTCCGGGGCGGGTTACGGCGAGCAGGAGCGGGTCCCGATCCCCGAGGATGTTCCGCTCCGCCCTATGAACCCCTACGGGGTCACGAAAGCCGCCGGGGACATGATCTCGTACCAATACTCCCGAAACTACGGTCTGCGGATCGTGCGCGCGAGGCTCTTCGGCACGACCGGGCCGGGGAAACAGGGCGACGCACCGGGCGACTTCTCTCTTCAGCTCGCCCGGGCCGAGCAGGAGGGGGTCGAGCCGGTGATTCGGGTTGGGAACCTCGAGACCG
>JASHVA010000166.1 GCA_030039715.1 Thermoplasmata archaeon
CCGAGCGCCCCGGAGGGGATCCGATGCTGTGCGAGATGTGCGGTAACGAGGTCGATTCGACCAGCCGGGTCCGGATCGAAGGCTCCGTGCTGAACGTCTGCGTGAATTGCGCCCGGTTCGGGAAGGCGATCGACCCTCCGCCGGCCCCCGCGCCCACGGGTTCGGCCGCTCGCTCGGCGCACGTCTCGGGGAGCGCGACTCGGAGCTCGGGTTCGCCCCGATCCCTCCAGGAGCGGGACCTCTACCAGGAGATCGGGGAGATGGAGCTCGCGCCGGACTGGCCGAAGCGGATCCGAGTGGCCCGTGAGGCGCTCAAGTGGACGCCCGAGGACCTCGGGAAGAAGCTGAACGAGAAGAAATCGGTGGTGCTGAAGCTCGAGTCCGGCAGCATCCACCCGCCGGACGACCTCGTGCGCCGGGTCGAACGCCTGCTCAAGGTGCGCCTGCGCGCGGACCCGGCAACCCCGAGCTAGACGGATACGGTCAGCGACTCCGCCGTCGGCCCCCGCGCCACCGCGGGAGGAGCAGGTACTCGAGGATCGCCTTCTGGGCGTGCAGCCGGTTCTCCGCCTCGTCCCAGGCCGCCGAGCGAGGGCCGTCCAACACCTCGTCGGTGATCTCCTGGCCCCGCCGGGCCGGCAGGTCGTGCAGCACGAACGCGTCCTTCGCCGCCGTGGCGAGGAGGCCCGCGTTGATCTGGTAACCCTGGAACGCGGCCTCCCGGGCCGCCTGCTCGGCTTCCTCGCCCATCGACACCCAGACGTCCGTGTAGAGCGCGTCCGCGCCTCGGGCCGCCTCGGTCGGGTCGGTGGTCGACGCGATCGTCGCGCCCGAGGACCGCGCGAGCTCCTGGGCCGCGAGGACGATCTCGGGACGGGGGGCGTACTTCGCGGGCGTCGCGGCGGTGAGGTCGAGTCCGACCGCCGCCGCGCCCAGGAGGAGCGAGTGGAGCACGTTGTCCCCGTCGCCGATCCAGGCGAGGCGTCGACCGCGGAACCGGCCCCGCCAGCGCTCGCTCATCGTGAGGAGGTCGGCGACCACCTGGCAGGGATGCTCGAGATCGTCGAGCGCGTTGATCACGGGGATCGTCGTCCAGCGCGCGAGCTCCACCTCGTCCGCGTGTCGGAACGCCCGGTAGGCGATCGCGTCGAGGTACCGCGACAGGACGCGCGCCGTGTCGGCGATCGTCTCGCCACGCCCGAGCTGGAGGTCCTTCGGCGACATGTAGATCGCGTGGCCTCCGAGGTCGTGGATCGCGACCTCGAAGGAGGTCCGCGTCCGGGTGGACGGCTTCTCGAAGATGAGGCCCAGGTTCGCGCCCGGAAGGGTCGCGCGGACGATGCCCCGCCGCCGCGCCGCCTTCAGCTGCGCGGCGCGCCGCAGGAGCGCCGGGATCGCCGGGGCGATATCGCGCAGCGACAGGAGGTCCTTCGGAGGAGGCGCGGCTCGCGGCATCGATCGAGCGACGCCGCCGCCGACCTAAACGGTATCGTCAAACCGATGTGAGGAACGAGCCGCCCTTATGAGGCGGGCTCGGTTGGCCCGCCGCGAGGGAATCATCGTGCCGGCCCGCTCGAAACCCATGAAGAAGTCGCGTCGACCGACCCCGGCGCGCCGCCCCGCGGTCCCGGAGGTCACACCGAACACGAGGGCCCGGAAGGTGTTCATGGTCACCGGCGGCGTCACGAAGTTCGCGAAGGCCCATCCGGCGATGGACTTCCGGCTGATGGTCAAGCGCGCCTACGACTACGCGCTCAAAGGGATCCCGAACCTGACGAGCGACCGGATCGACGGAACTCGGATCTCGTACTTCTCCGACCATTTCTCCCGTCAGCTCAAAGCCGCCAGCATGGTGCAGGACTACCTCGGGATGAACCCGAAGGGCTCGGTCCGCATCGAGTGGGGCGGGGCGACCGGCGGCGAGTGCTTCCAGGCCGCCTACGAGGCGGTCGCGAGCGGGCGGATGGACGTCTGCCTCGGCGCCGGCTACGAGACGATGAGCCGCGTCGCGACGTGGAAGGGGAACGAGTTCATCGCGCTCGCCTCCGACACGAACTTCGATTTCCCGCTCGGTGGCTTCTATACCGGTTACTACGCCCTCATGGTCGTCCGGCACATCTACGAGTACCTCCGCAAGGGGAAGTTCGCCGGCGTGAAGGACGAGCGCGAGGCCCAGCGCCTCGCGATCGCCGAAGGGGGCCGGATCATGAGCCTGGTCTCGGTGAAGAACCACCGGAACGCCCTCCACAACCCGTACGCGCAGTACCCGAAGCTCTCGACGGTCGACTCCGTGCTGAACTCCGAAATGATCAGCTACCCGCTCACGCGCGACCAGATCTGCACGATGAGCGACGGCGCCGCCTGCGTCATCTTCTGCGACGAGAGCCGCGCGAAGGAGTTCACGGACAAGCCGGTCCGCATCATCGGCGTCGGAACGGGGACCGACACGATGCGGCTCGCCGACCGGCCGTTCGGCAAGGTGCCGCTGATGCCGAAGGAGCGGGCGAGCGATTACGACGAGCTCGACTACCCCGGGATCCACTCCTTCCGGGCCGGCCGCGCCGCCGGACTCGAGGCGTTCAAGATGGCCGGC
>JASHVA010000024.1 GCA_030039715.1 Thermoplasmata archaeon
GCGGGCGCGGCGTTCTTCACGACGCAGATCGTGTTCGATGCCGACAGCACGTTTCAGATGGTGCGCCAGTACGACCTCCTCTGCCGTCAGGCGTCGCTCGTCCCGGTCGCCGTCCTTCTCAGCTTCGCGCCGCTCGTGGACGAGCAGGACGCGGAGTTCGTCCGGTGGCTCGGCGCGGACATCCCCGAGGCGGTGGAGCGCTCGATCCTGGAGGGGGACGACGGGGGCGCGATCGGGCGGAGCGTCGACCGGGCGCTCTCCGTCTGGTCGACCGTGGAGCGCCGGGCGCGCGAGGCGGGCGTCGAGGTGCCGCTCGGCGTGAACGTCGAGCAGATCTCCGCGCGGCATCTCGGGGACGCGCGGGCGTTCCTCGAGGCGTTCTCGGAGCGCTTCTCCGCCTAGCGCGATCGGCCGGGTCGACCGCCCCGAAGCCAGGGCCGACCGTCGAGGGCCACGTCGGCGCCCTCAAGCGACGCGAGGTACGAGATCCGGGGGCGCGGTCCGTCGGGGCGGTAGCGGCGTTCGCTCAGCCACAGACCGACCGTCCCTTCGGACAGCTCGGGGAACTCGGGCGCCGCGCCGACCCGCGGATTGAGCCCGAGCGTGAGCGCCATCGCGCGTACCCGCCCCCGGCCGAGCCGAGCGGCCGCCGTGGCGAACGGCTCGCCGCCGCGGTCGAAGTCGTATTCGACGAGACGCCCCCGGGCGACCCGCAGCCGGGCCCCGACCGCGACGGGCGGATGCGCGAATCGATCGACCGCCGGACGGTTCGCCTCCCATACTCCTTCCGCTCGCCCCGGGCGCAGGGGAACGACGACGAGCCCCGACGGCACCCGGGACCAGACGGCGCCGGAGCCGGGCCGCCCGACGTCGACGACGATCGGGCGGGGGGCCCGTTCGACGAGGAGGTGGGTGCCGTTCGCGTGCTCGACCGTGAGGCGTCGCGCCCGGGCGAGCGGTCGCGCCAGCCGGTCGCCGGCGCGCTGGAGCCGCGCCGGGTCGACTCCGATCGCCCGGCGGAGATCGGCTTCCCACTCCGCCCGGTCGACGCCCAGTCGTTCGGCGGCCGTCTCGGTCGCGTCCGCGACCCTCACCTCGAGCGCGCGCAGCCCGGAGCGGCGGGCGCGCTGCCACCAGCTCCGGTCGTGCGGCGCGAGCAGCCGCTCCCGGTCGGCGGCCGGTAGTCCGAAGAGGCGCGGGAACGCCTCCGGCCCGGGAAAGTAGAGGTAGGCTCCTCCGGCCGGCGGTCCTCGCCGGCGGAGGGCGCGGACCCCGACCGCCGCAACCGAGCGGAAGAACGCGGTCTCGTCCTCGACCACCAGCGTCGGCACGGCCCCGCGTCGGCGGGCCTCGACCACCGCCGCCCGGGCCCACCGCAGGGCGTGACTCCACGCCTCGATCGTGACCGCTTCGCCCCGGCGGACCCGGAGGTAGCGGTCGAGCACGACGCGCGCGAGCGCCTCCTCGGGCGGGCCGCGGCGGGGACGGGCCATGAGCGCGCCCCCGTACCCGCGGGAGGTCGTGAGGGTGGCGGTGGGCGGTCCCTATCCCAGCGCTCGGGTGACCACCGCCATCGCGGCGTTGAGGTCGTCCTCGTCGAGGAGGAAGATCGTGTCGGTGTAGCAGGAGAGCGCCTCCACGATGTTGATCCCCTGGGCCGAGAGCACGCCGGTCAGCAACGTGAGGAGCCCGGGAGTCTCTTCGATGCTCTCCGGGCTCGTGACCGCGAGCTCCACGAGCCCCTTCCGGACGCCGAGGACCTGGGGGCCCCGGAGCTCCTTCGTGACGCGGAGCACCGAGTCCTCGTCCACGATCACGACCGTGCCCCGCGACACCTGGATCACGCGGCAGAGCGAGTTCTCGTCGAGGAGCTCCTCCACGACGTCCCCGAGCCGTTGCAGCACGTCGACCCCCTGGCTCAGCGTGATCGCGGCGACCCGGGTGCGTGTCTCGATCCGGCTCTTCCGCAGGACGCGGCGCACGCCGGCCTCACGGAACGACTCGCCCCGGCCCCTCGGGTAGCGGCGGCAGGCCGCGATGATCGCCTCGGGATGCGGCTGGCCGAGGTCGGCGGCGATCTTCCGCGCGATGGCGGAGTAGTTGCCGATCCCGAGACGGATCGCGTCGCCGATCACCGGGTGGCCGTCCAGGTACCCCCGCACCTGCCGGGCGATCGAGCCGGGGTCGGAATTGGGTCGTGTCATATTCCGGACAAAAGTGCCCTGAATTGTCCATCCATGGTCGGATGGTATAAATCCGTCGCGCCGGCTGACACCTACGAGAGGAACGCGAACGTGTCCGATCGGTCGAAGGTCGTGCTCGCCTACTCCGGCGGGCTCGACACGTCCGTGTCGATCCCCTGGCTGCGGGAGAAGAAGGGGGCCGACGTCGTCACCCTCACCGTCAACGTCGGCCAGCCCGGTGACCTCGAGAAGGTCCGGGCCAAGGCCGAAGCGTCGGGGGCCTCGAAGGCGTACCTGGTCGACGCGCGCGAGGAGTTCGCGCGGGAGTTCCTCGGCCCGGCGCTGCGGGCGAATGCGCTCTACGAGGGAGTCTACCCGCTCTCGACCGCGCTCGCGCGACCGCTGATCGGCCGGCACCTCGTGGAGGTCGCCCGCCGGGAGGGGGCGTCGTACATCGCCCACGGCTGCACCGGGAAGGGGAACGACCAGGTGCGGTTCGACCTCGCGACCACGAGCCTCGCCCCGGACCTCGAGGTGATCGCCCCCGCCCGGGAATGGAAGATGACCCGCGAAGAGGAGGCCGCCTACGCCGGAGCGCACGGCATCCCGGTGGCGACCGGCCCGAAGAGCCCGTACAGCACGGACGAGAACCTCTGGGGACGGAGCGTCGAATGCGGCATCCTCGAAGACCCCGCCGTCGAGCCCCCCGAGGAGGTCTACGGGTGGACTCGTTCGCCCCAGGAAGCCCCGGAGGAGCCCCCGTACGCCACCGTCGTCTTCGAGCGCGGCGTTCCGGTCTCGCTCGACGGGCGACGCGCGCCGTTCCACGAGATCATCGTTCAGTTGAACCGCCTCGCCGGGGCGGCCGGTGTCGGCCGGATCGATCACGTCGAGTCCCGCGTCGTCGGCATCAAGTCGCGCGAGGTCTACGAGTGCCCCGCCGCGGTCGTCCTGATCGCGGCGCACCAGGCGCTCGAGGGGCTCACGCTGCCCCGCGACCTCCTCGACGTCAAGCGGACGATCGAGCAGCGATACGCGCAGATGGTCTACGACGGCTTCTGGTTCTCTCCGCTCCGCTCGGCGCTCGACGCGTTCGTCGCCTCCTCGCAGGAGCGCGTGACGGGCGAGGTCGCGCTCAAGCTCTACAAGGGCAGCGCGAAGGTCGTCGGGCGCCGCTCCCCGTTCTCGATCTACCAGCACAGTCTCGCGACGTACTCGACCGGCGACCGGTTCCGCCCCGAGATGTCGGAGGGGTTCATCTACGTCTGGGGACTGC
>JASHVA010000167.1 GCA_030039715.1 Thermoplasmata archaeon
CGGCGCGCGTTCGGCACCCCCGGGGAGAGCGAGACGGACCCCGAGGCGAACGCCGAACGGGCTCCGGCCTAGTACGGCACGCATCGAAGCCGGGGCGGGTTTCCCGCCTCGGCGAACCATTTCCCCTCGCCGTCTGACGACCCGTTAAATCTCCCGCCCTCCGTCCCTGTCCGCAGGTCCTCGATGGCCGACTTCGATGTCGCGATCGTCGGCGGGGGCCACAACGGCCTCGTCGCCGCGGGATACCTCGCGAAGGCCGGGGCGAAGGTCGTCGTCCTGGAGCGCCGGCCGATCGTCGGCGGCGCGGTGATCACGGAGGAGCCATGGCCGGGGTACCGGATCAACACGTTCAGCTACGTCGCCGGGCTCCTCCGGCCGCAGGTCGTCGAGGAGCTCGAACTCTCCCGCTTCGGCTACCGGCCGATGCTCTACGACCCGCAGGCGTTCTGTCCGTTCCCCGACGGCCGCAGCCTGTCGCTCTGGAACGACCCGGAGAAGACGCGGAAGGAGATCGAGAAGTTCTCAAAGCGGGACGCCCGGGCCTACCCGAAGTACGAGGAGTTCTGGGACGGCGTCCTCGACCTCCTCGAGCCGCTGCTCCTCGCGCCGCCGGTTCCGCTCGCCGACCTCATGGCGGCGTTCCCGGGCTCGGCGGCGGAGGAGCTCCTCCGCAACCTGTTCCTCCGCTCCGCCCAGGACTTTCTCGACCAGTGGTTCGAGTCGGACGAGGTGAAGGTCGCCTTCGCGACGAACGCCGTGATCGGCGAGATGGTCGGCCCCCGGACCCCGGGGACCGCCTACGTGCTCGCGCACCACAGCATCGGCACGCTCGACGGGCTCCGGAAGGTCTGGGGGTTCTCGAGGGGCGGGATGGGGCGGATCACCGAGGCGATGGCGAAGGCCGCCGAGCACTTCGGCGCCACCCTCCGCACGAGCGCCCCGGTGCGCACGATCAACGTCCGGGACGGGAGGACCACCGGCGTCACGCTCGACAACGGCGACTTCATCGAGGCGCGCGCCGTCGCCTCCAACGCCGACGCCCAGCACACGTACCTCGAGCTCCTGCCCCGCGAGGCGGTGCCGCCCGAGGTCGTGCGGGAGGTGGAGCGGATCAAGAGCCGGGGGGCCGCGCTCAAGTTCAACGCCCGGCTCGACGGCCTCCCGAAGTTCACGGCCGCCCCGAAGACCCCGGGACCGCACCACGCCGGCGCGATCGAGATCTGCCCGTCGATGGAGTACCTCGAGCGCGCCTACGACGACGGGAAGTACGGCCACTTCTCCCAGCGGCCGTTCATGGACTGCGAGCTCCAGAGCGTCGCGGACCCGTCCATGGCGCCGCCGAAGAAGCACGTGATGACCTGCTTCGTCCAGTACGCGCCGTACTCTCTGAAGGACGGGAGCTGGGACGACTTCAAGCCGGAGGCGGCCGAGCGGATCCTCGACACCTACGCGGAGTTCGCGCCGAACATCCGCAAGGTGGTGAAGGACTGGCAGATCGTCTCGCCCCTCGACATCGAGCGGACGCTCGGACTGACGGGCGGCAACATCTTCCAGGGAAGCATCACCCCCGACCAGATCTTCTCGTTCCGACCGATCCTCGGCTGGGCCGGCTACCGGACCCCGATCCAGGGCCTCTACCTCTGCGGCTCGGCGGCCCACCCCGGCGGAGGCGTCACCGGCGCCCCCGGGCACAACGCCGCCCAGGTGATCCTCGAGGACCTCCCGCAGCTACCGAGGTGACCCGGGACTCGCCCCGAGCGGTCTCGCCTCGGATCACGACCCGCGATCCGACGGCGCCGCCCGCCGGAGCCCGTCGACGACGAGCTCGTCGAAGTCCCGGACGAGCTCTTCCCGGTCGCTGTATCGACCGCCCTGCCATGCCCGCGAGCCCATCCCTTCCTGGGCGAGCTCGCAGACCGCCCAGTCCTGGCGGTTGATCTCGTCCCAGAGTTCGATGGCGTCCGACGGGTCGAAGTCGGAGGCCGCCATCGCTTCCGGCGGGAAGTAGAACTCGTTCTCCACGCGCGAGTGCGACGGCGAGACGGGCCAGCTCCGGTGGATCATGAGGTAGTCCGGGTGCAGGCTGAAGAACAGGTTCGGGAAGACGACGTAGTAGTAGACGCGGCGGGCACCCTCGGCGGTCGTCCCGGGGAGGAGCGGCCGGCGGGTGTAGCCGGTCTTCGTCATCGACCGGAAGTCCTTCGCGAACTGCATGTAGCCGCCCGAGAAGAGCGACCGCCGCCCGTCGGCCGAGCGGAACGACGCGTCGTTCTCGCCGGAGAGATACGGCGTGAGCCGGTTGAGGCTCGGATGGACCGGGGCGCAGTGGTAGCACTCGGAGAAGTTCTCGACGAGGACCTTCCAGTTCGCCTCGACCTCGTACTCCCGGCGGCCTCCGAGCCGGAGGTCCGCGAGGGGGAATCGGTCGAAGCGGGAGAAGAACGTCCCGAGCGAGTGCCCGAGGTCCGGCCCTTCGGGTTCGAGGTTCGCCCAGAGGAAGCCGCCCCACGTCTCCACGCGGACGGGGTGGAGGCCGTACTCCTTCCGGTCGAACCCCGCCTGGCCCTTCATGTGCAGGGCGCCGATCAGCCGGCCGTTGAGGTCGTACGACCAGGCGTGGTACGGACAGATGAACGAGTGCGCGCCCTTCCCCTCCGCCGCGGCGACGACCCGCGTCCCGCGGTGACGGCACAGATTGTAGAAGCCCCGGACGGCACCGCCGGGCGCGCGGACGAAGAGCAGGTTCTCGCGGCCGACCCGACGCGTGAAGAAGTCCCCCGTCCCGGGGATCTGCTCCGCGCGGCCGACGCACAGCCAGTTGCGGTAGAAGAACCGGTCGAGCTCGGTCGCGAGCACCGCGGGGTCCCAGTAGAGCCGACCGTCCGGGGTCCGGTGGGCGCCCTCCCTCGCCCGGGGCGGGTCGGCGGGGGCGTTCTTCCGGCGGAGAGAGCCCGCGGGAGAGGTCATCGCCCGTCCCGAGCGGACTCGGGAATTAGACATTTATCTCGGCTCGTGGGAATCCGAGCCGGCGATGCGGGGTCCTCGGTCCGTTAGCCGCGTCGCGCCGCCCGGTGCGGCCGACGCGGTCCTCCGGCGATGCGGGCCGATGGGTTCGAGGGGGCGTCGACCCTGACCGAGAAGACCGACGTCGCCGTCGTCGGCGGAGGATTCGCCGGGCTCTCGGCCGGGCTGCGGCTCCTCCGCGCCGGGCGCTCGTTCGTCGTCCTCGAGGCGAGCGACCGGCTCGGGGGCCGGGCGTTGACCGACTACGGTCTTCTCGAAGGGGTCCCGCTCGAGCTCGGCGCGCAGATGATCCACGGGCGTACGGCGGTGACGCACGGCTGGGTCGCCCGCGAAGGCCTCCACCGGCGGCGCCTTCCGGTGCAGCAGCGCAGTCGCATCGTGGTCGACCGACGCGCCGGCGCGTTCCCGTGGGTCGCGCTCCCGTTCCACCCGGTGGTGGGAACGCGGGCCCTCTACGACGGGCTCGTGCGGATCCCGAACGAGATCGACGCGGCGACGAGTCCCGACCGGACGCTGGCCGCCTTCCTGGACGAGCATCCCCGACACCCTGCGGCGCGCCGGATCGTGGAGCTGCTGTACGCCCACGTCTCCGCGGCCGACCCGGACGCGATCGGCCTCCTCGGTCCGGCCGAGGAGTATCGCGCCGCGCGCGAGCCGTACGGGTTCCGGAATTTCCAGCTCCGCGAGGGGTACGGCGCCCTCGTCGACCGGGTCGCGGCCCGCCTCGGAACGCGCATCCGCCGCCAGCAGGCGGTCACCGACCTCGTCCTCGAGCCGAACGGCGTGCGGATCACGACGCGGGATCCGGACGGACGCCCCTCCGAGCTCTCGGCGCAGGCGGCGATCGTCACCGTCTCCCTCGGCGTCCTCAAATCCGGTACCCTCCGGTTCGACCCTCCGCTGCCCGCGGCGAAGCAGGAGGCGATCCTTCGGATCGCGTTCGGCGACGCCTACGCCGTCCAGCTCCGGGTCCGCGGGGGTACGCTCACCGACCGGCTCGGCGACTTCGCCCTGCTCTACGGGGGCACGCCGACCTCGCTCTATCGACCCCGGGTCGGTCTGCGGGAGCGGGAGCGCGTCGTCACCGGCTTTGCGGTCGGGCGCGAAGCCCGCCGCCGGGTCGCGCTCTCCGACCTCGCCCTGGTCGACGCGACCCTCCTCGAATGGGAAACGATGCTCCCGCCGGGCGTGTCCGTCGGCCAGGTCGAGGGGATGCGCGTCCACCGCTGGACCACCGACCCGTGGGTCCGCGGGGGCTACTCCTATCTGCCGCCCGGCGTCGGTCTCGCGGCCCGACGCGAGCTCGCCGCACCGGTCGGCGGCCGGCTCTTCTTCGCCGGCGAGGCGACCGACTGGCACGGCCAGTCGGGCACGGTGGCGGGCGCGATCGACACCGGAACGCGCGCCGCCGAGGAGCTTCTCGGCGCCGCCTCCGGGTGAACGCCCTGACGCACCGCCTCGATGCGGCTATCTCCCCGTCGCCCGTCCCCGGACCGGGAGCATCCGATGACCGCGGTGGAGGACGAGGCCGCGAAGGCGCGGCGAGCGGACCGGTATTCGGAATTCCTTCGAGTGAAGTCGATGAGCGCCGGCGTCTACGTGCTCCCGCCGGGGGCCGTGGACCACCAGCAGCCCCACGACGAGGACGAGGTCTACTACGTGGTCCGGGGCCAGGCGATGCTACGCCACGGCTCCCTGGACGACCCCGTCCGTCCCGGGGACGCGCTGTTCGTGCCGGCGCACGAGCCGCACCGGTTCCACTCGATCACCGAGGAACTGGTCGTTCTCGTCGTCTTTGCCCCGGCGGAGTCGGGCGGCCGGTGAACCCGGCCCGCCGGAGATGCGGGGGGCCACCGCCGGTCAGACCGACTCCTCGATCTCGCCGGCCTGCGGCGCCCCCGTCAGGTGCTCCGCGACGCTGGCGAGGATCTCGAGGTGCCGCTCGACGTCCCGCTCGGTGTGCTGCACGGAGATCGTCCACTGCTCGTCCGGCCCCGTGCCCGACGGGATCAGGCCCCGGTTCAGGGACTGGTAGTAGTACAGCATCGAGCGGTCGCCGTCGACGGTGAGGAAGTCCCGCCAGTTGCGGACGGGGTGGTCGGCGAAGTAGACGGTCCCCGAGACGCCGTCGGCCGAGACGTGCGCGGTGACGCCGGCGTCGTCGAACACCTCCCCGTACCCCTTCGCCAAGCGGGCGTTCAGCGCCGAGGAGCGGTCGAGCGCCTCCTCCGTGAGGATGTGGTCGAGCGAGGCGAGGCACGCCGCCATCCCGAGCGGGTTCGAGTTGTACGTCCCCGCGTGGGCGACCTTCCGGGGCCCGACCTCGTCGAGGATGCCGGGCCCGGCGGCGATCGCCGAGAGCGGCACGCCGCAGGCGATCGACTTCCCCAGCGTGATGAGGTCGGCCCGGACGCCGACCCGGGCCGCGCCGCCGTGGAAGTACTTCGCGCCGGTCTTGATCTCGTCGAGGATGAGGAGCGCGCCGAGTTCGTCGCACAGCTCCCGAAGCCCGGGGAAGAAGCCGTCGTCCGGAAGGATGAACCCCATGTTCATCGGGATCGGCTCGGAGATGATCGCCGCGAGGTCGTCCGAGTGCTCGCGGGCGATCGCGCGGGTCGCCTCGAGGTCGTTGAACGGGGCGACGAGCGTGCGCTCGCTCACTTCCGGAAGGATCCCGGGGGACGCCGGGGCGGAGTTCGGGTGCCGCGGGTCTCCCGCGACCTCGGCGCGGGGCTTGACGCCCACGAGCAGCGTGTCGTGCGAACCGTGGTAGCCGCCCTCGAACTTGAGGACGTACCGCTTCTTCGTGTACGCCCGGGCGAACCGGACGGCGTGCTGCGTCGCCTCGAGGCCGGTCGTGCTGAACCGGACCTTCGCCATGCGGTAGCGCCGGCAAATCCGTTCGGCGACCTCGGGTGTCCGCTCCCACTCGTAGCCGTAGACGCTGCCGTCGTGGAGCTGTCGCGTCAGCGCCTCCACGAGCTTCGGGTGGGCGTGGCCGCTCTGCAGCGAGCCGAAGCCCATGTTGAAGTCGAGGTACTCGTTCTCGTCGGCGTCCCAGAGGTGCACGCCGGACGCCCGGTGGACGTAGAACGGGTACGGGTCGAGGAACCGGTAGTTGGAATGGACGCCTAGGGGGCTCCAGACGCGGGCCCGCTCCCACAGTTCCTTCGACCGGGGGGTGCGGCGCTGGTACTCGGCGAACGCGGCCTCAAAGCGGGGGTCCAGGTTCCCATCTCCCACGGGGCGCCCGGGCGAGCCCGGGCGCGTGGGCGTTCCGAGCCGTTGCCCTTACAAAAACCCTCCCGCGCGCGGCGCCCAGGGCGCACTTCATCTATCCCGGTCGGCGTCCGCGCGGCCACGCATGTCGCCGCGTCTCCTCCGTCGCGAGGGCCGCCGGGCGTTCGGGCGGGACCCGGCCGGCTACGCGCGGTATCGGCTCGACTATCCTCGCCGGGTCTTCGACGTGCTCGAGCGGCGGTGCGGCCTCCGTCGGGGCTCGGCGGTCTTCGAAATCGGGCCGGGGACGGGGATCGCGAGCCGCCAGCTCCTCGCGTCCGGAGCCGACCCGCTCTGCCTGATCGAGCCGGATCCGCGGCTCGCGCGCTATCTGAACACCGCCCTCGGCCGGGCGCGCTCCCGCGCCCACATCGTGAACGCGACGTTCGAGGAGGCACGACTCCCGGAGGGGGTGTTCGACCTGGGCACGGCCGCCACGTCCTTCCACTGGGTCGACGAGTACCGGGCGCTGCCGAAGATCGCCCGCTGGCTCCGACCCGGCGGCTGGTGGGCGATGTGGTGGAATCGCCACGGCGACCCCGACCGACCGACGGAGTTCCAGCGGGTGACGATGCCGGCCGTGGGAGGATACTCGCCGAAACG
>JASHVA010000168.1 GCA_030039715.1 Thermoplasmata archaeon
CGCCCAGAGCGCGGAGAGCGCGCGCTCGAAGTACGGGTTCGTCCGGGCGGCCCCCGGGTCGCCGTTCAGACGGTGCTCCGAGCCCGGTCGGACGAAGACCTGCGTCTCGAGGTCGATCGCGAAGAGGAGCTCGGGAGCGCCGTGCACGACCGCGTGCTCCCCGAAGACGATGCACTTCCCGGGCGCGCGGGAGGCGACCGGGAGACGCGCCGCGGGCACGGAGGCGAGCGACTCGGTCATCGGCGCGACCCCGCGCCCACGACCTTCTTACCGCGGGCCTGAGGGACGATCCGCCGACGCGCTCCGCGGAACCGCTTCCCGTCGGGCGCCCCGAGGAGGCGATCGAGCACGACCGCCACGGCCGCGACCTCGCTGTGCGGCTGAGAACCGACCGCCGCGTTGACGTCGGCCGCCCGGTAAAGATTGGGCGGCACTTTCGCGCCGCCGACCACGAGGAGGACGGGTCCGGATCCCTCGAGGCGGGGGAGCACGCGCTCGAGCGGCTCGCCGTACATCGTGAGATGGACCACCGTGCCGGGGAACTGCCGCACGACCGATCGCCAGTCGTCGACGCCTTCCACCGCGAACGAGCCGCCCCACGCCGCCGAGATCCGCGCCACGCGCTCCGCGAGCGCCGGGTCGGGAGGCTCGAGGAACATGCGCTCCGCGCCCAACGCCCGGGCCGTGAGCGCGAGGTGGGTGGTGAGGCGCGGGTCCCGCCCCACCCGGTGCCCGAGGCGCAGGACCGAGACGCGGGGCCGGGCCCTACGGCGTCGCGTCCGCCTGGAACCGCTCGATCCGGTGGCCACGGTACTCCAGCTTGTCCGATCGCTTGACGAGGCCCTTGAGGCGCGTCGGCGACATGCCGAGCTCCTCCGCGACATCGGAGAAGAACCGGCCCTCGGGCCCGACGACCTCGAAGATCCGTTCCTCGAGCTTCGCGTACTCCTTCGGGGTCATCATGGCGATCGCGAGGATCTCGGAGACCTCCGCGAGCGGCGAGGTCGTGTTGATGTTGATCGTGGAATAGTAGAAGTGGTAGCTCTTATCGGGCTGCTTGCGACCCTCGCGCGCGACCCACCGAGTGTCGATGAGCCGCAGTTTTTCGAAGAAGAGGAGCGCCTTCATCCCCTCCTTGCCAAACTCCCGCTCCACGTCGTCGCTCGTGAGCCAGTTTTCGCCGAGGCGCTGGACCAGCCGCAGCTTGAGCGGCGAGTCGACGGCGCGCAGGATCGAGACGAGGTCGCTCACGTCGTTGACGACCTTGATCCGGTGCATGGCGGCCGACGTACCCATCACACCCCGTTACCCGCGGCCGAGCGGTTCGCCTCCGCCAGGAGCCGACGGTACTTGCCGTACCGGTCCGAGGGGCTGAACCGGGCCGGATGCGGCGTGCGCGTGGCGGCGCCGCAGCCCGGGCACTCGGCGCGCAAGGTGTACCGCCCGCAGGCGCGGCAGACTCGGAGCAACGACTCGGTCATGCGCGGGTGAACGTTCCCTCGCCGCCCGCGGTCTTGATCGACTTCAGCGCCGCGTCGGTCGCGCGCTTGAGCGTGTCTTCCGCCTGCTTGTACTGCCCGGCGGTCACCCGGACCCGATACTTGGGCGCGCCCACGTAGTGTACCTCGACCGACTTCGGGTCGATCTCCTCGGCCGCGCGCAGCGCCGCGCGGACGTGGTCGACCCCGTCGGGATTCGGGTCGGTGACCTCGAGGACCCCCATCACCGTGACCTGGGGCGGCACGATGTTCTCGCGGGCGACCTTCAGGAACGCCGTGGTCCACGGCGCCTTCTCGTTCTCCTGCTGGAATCGCTTCGGTTCGGCCGACGCGACCTCGAATGCCTGGTAGAGCGAGCCGTACTTCTCGACGAGCGAGGTGCCGAAGAGGTCGGCCGCTTGGTCGGTCGTGACCTTCAGGGCCTGAGCGACCTGCTCGACGAGGCGGAGGGCGCGTCCCTCGTTCTTCCACTGCTGGGTCTTCTCGCGCCGCTGGTGGTCGTTGATCCGCTTCAGCGAGAGGTCGATCTGGCTCTTCGCGGGGTCGACGCGGAGCACCCGGGCGACGATCTTCTGGCCCTCGCGGATGTGGTCTCGGATGTACTTGACCCAGCCCGTCGCGACCTCGGAGAGGTGGATGAACGCCTCGCGCCCACCGTATTCGTCGAGGGTGACGAACGCACCGAAGTTCCGGATCGAGGTGACGGTCCCGATGACGAGGTCGCCCTCCTCGGGATACTCCGCGCGCAGGGGCATCCGACGAGCGGCGACCCTCTACGCCGAGACGGGGCGCACGAGCTCGCCCCGGAGCTTCGCCTGGCCGCCCGTGGGAGTCGCGAGCGTCGCGCCGCAGACGCCGCAGTTGACGATGGTCGCCGGGCGGCTGAAGATCGTCTGCTCGGTCGAGCAGTCGGGGCACTTGACGACCCAGAAGGGGGACGGACCTCGCATCGATTCCTCCCTCAGTGGTGCTCGACCAGCTCGAGTTGGCTCGCCCGCCAGCTCGCGGGCTGGACGACGTACGAGCACTTCTTGCAGCGGAACTTGAGATAGACCCGGCGGACGGCCTTCGCGCGCCCCTCGGGCTTCGGGCGCGGGAATCCCCCGTACCCTCGCGTCGCCCGGCGGAACCTCCGCTGACCCCACTTCATCTCGGAGGCGGGGCGCTTCTTTCCCTTCTCCACGTCGTGCGCGGTGTGCACCTTGCACTTCGGACAGTACGTGGACACGACCTTTGGATAGTGCATCGGCGCCCGCCGAGACGTGCCCTATATATATTATCATGGGCGGGCGCCCGAACTTTTGGGTGCGACTTTCCCGGCGGCCGGGGAATCGGTATATCGAAAGTCCCGGTCCGCGAGGGCATGTCGACCGCCGGGCTCAAGATCCGCGCGGCCGACCCGAGCGAGCTCGGCACGGTGCAAGAAATCCTCGCCGACGCTTCGAACTGGGAGGCGTCGCGCGGATTCCCTCACCCCTGGCCGGTGCCGTTCCCGAAGGAGCGGCTCGCCGCGCCGCTCGAGAGGGGAGAGGTTCACCTCGCGAGCATCGCGAACGGGGAGAGCATCGCGACGATCACGCTCCAGTGGGCGGACGTCCCGCACTGGGGGGAGCGACCGCCCGACGCCGGCTACGTGCATCGCCTCGCCGTCCGGCGCGCGCTCGCGGGCCGGGCGATCGGGACGGTGCTGCTCGACTGGGCCGAGGCGACCGCCCGAGCCCGCGCTTGCCGGTTCCTCCGACTCGATACGCTCCTCGCAGCGCCTCGCCTGCATCGGTACTACGAGGATCACGGATTCGAGCGGCGAGGGGAGGTCCGCGTCAACGACCTCGACAAGCTCCTGTTCGAGAAGCGGATCCGCGGATAGCGACGGACCGCACGTTCCGGCCGCCGTCTCGAGGGGAGCCGTGCGAAGACTTATCTACGGAGGCCTGCTCGGCGGCCGCGCCCCACGGGGGGAAAATGGTCGACCGGCCGTCACTCGAAGTCGTCGCCGAGGCGCTGTCGAAGGCGCCGGAGCGCGGGTTCGGCGAGACCGTGGAGCTCTCCGTGAACCTGAAGGACCTCGACCTCTCCGTTCCGAAGAACCGGCTCGAGGACGAGGTCCAGCTGCCGAACGGCCGCGGGAAGCCGGTCAAGGTCGCCGTCTTCGGCTCGCCGGAGCTGATCCAGAAGGTCCGCAACGTCGCGGACCTGCTCGTCCCGACCAACGAGCTCGACGAGTTCGCGAAGGACAAGAAGGCGACGAAGAAGGCCGTGGGCGGCATCGATTTCTTCCTCGCCGAGGCGCCGCTCATGCCGACCATCGGTAAGCGGCTCGGCACCGTGCTCGGACCCCGCGGGAAGATGCCCCGACCGGTGCCCCCGGGGAGCGACCCGACCAACCTCGTCAACGCGCTCAAGCGGTCGATCCGCATTCGCTCGAAGGGCAACCGGACGTTCCACGCGCCGGTCGGCACGCGCGCGATGAAGCCGGAGCAGATCGCCCAAAACGTCGACGCGGTGCTCAACCGCATCCTCGGGAAGCTCGAACGCGGCCGCACGAACATCGAGTCGGTCTACGTCAAGACGACGATGGGTCCCGCGGTCCGGCTCTGGTAGGGGGAGAAGCATGCCGGGTCGAGGTTCGGTCCCTCCGGAGCGGCTCGCCCAGGTCGAGGCGCTCCAGGGCGTCTTGCTCTCCCGGCCGATGACCGCTGTCGTCGGCGTGCGCGGCGTCCCGGCCGCGGCCCTCCAAACGATGCGACGCGAGCTCCGCCACCGGGGGCACCCGATCCAGGTCGCCACCAACACGTCGATCCGCCACGCGATCGAGCGCGCGGCGAAGGAGCGGCCGTCGCTGACGCCCCTCCTCGAGCAGGTCGAGGACCAGACCGCGATCCTCGCCGCCGAAGGAAATCCGTTCTCGCTCTTCCAGGAGCTCGCCCGCACGCGCTCGCCGACCCCGGCCCGGGGCGGCGAGCTCGCTCCGCACGACATCGTCGTGCCCGCGGGCGCGACCAGCTTCAAGCCGGGCCCGATCGTGGGAGAGCTGCAGCACGCCGGATTCCCGGCGGCGATCGAGAAGGGAAAGGTCGTCCTGAAGAAGGAGACCACGATCGTCAAGGCCGGAGGGACGATCTCCCGCGAGGTCGCGGGCCTCCTCACCCGGCTCGATATCTTCCCCCTCGAAGTCGGCCTCTCGCTCCGCGCCGTCGTCGACGGCGAGACGTTCTACCCGCCCGACGTGCTGAACGTCGACCTGGATGCCCGCCGGGCCGACCTCGCCCGGGCCGCGCATCAAGCCCTCGGTCTCGCGGTCGAGATCGGCTACGCGACGCCCGCCACCGTCCCGATCCTCGTCTCGAAGGCCCACCGGCGGGCGCTCGGCGTCGCGCTGGCCGCGGGCTACATCACCAAGGAGACGATCGAGCCGCTGTTCGCGAAGGCGATGCGCGAGGCGGCGGCGGTCGGCAAACTGACAGGCAACTGAGGGTACCCCCGAAGTTCACGGAGTGAGAAAGATGGAGTACGTGTATGGCGCGCTATTGCTCAACGCGGCCGGAAAGCCGATCGACGAGAAGGCCCTCTCGGGCGTGCTGACGGCGGCGGGCGTATCCGCCGACGCGGCGCGCGTGAAGGCGCTCATCGCCTCCCTCGAGGGCGTCAACCTCGCCGAGGTCCTCGCGAAGGCAGAGACGTTCGCGGCTCCCGCCGCGCCGGCGCCGGCCGAGAAGAAGGACGCGAAGTCCGAGAAGAAGGAAGAGGAGAAGAAGGAAGAGAAGGGCGTCTCCGAAGAGGAGGCGGCCGAGGGTCTCTCCGCGCTCTTCGGGTGACGTTCGCGCCACTCCCATCGCACCGCTTAAGAAGCGGGGCCGGGTGACTCGGTCGGGAGGCCCCACTCTCGCCCTCGACTGAGCCATGCCGGCGCGGGATCACTGCGGGGTCGTAGGGGTCTCGCTCCAGGGGAAGGGCGCCGCCCCGTACCTCTTCCGGGGCCTCCGGGCCCTGCAGCACCGCGGGCAGGAGTCCGGCGG
>JASHVA010000169.1 GCA_030039715.1 Thermoplasmata archaeon
AGGTATTGTCCGAGACCAGCGCAAAGTTGGTAACGTCGGCGGAGTAGACCCCTGCCGGCACCTGCGGAATGTCGAACGAGCAGCTGAACGAGCCGTCGGAGCCTACCGCGAGCGAGCTGCAGAACGGAAAGTAGGGGTCGGACATGAACGAAATCCCGCCGGTCGGGTCGCCGCCGAATCCCTGGAATCCCTCACCCGTCACGGTGACCGGCGTGCCGACCGGACCGCTGGTCACCGAGAACAGCAAGTCGACCGAGATTTCGAAATCGACCGGGCTCGTCGACAGCTGCGTCACCGAATCGTTACCGACGATCTGCACGGTGACGCCGGGCGTGGCGTCCTGGGGGACGGTGAACGTGCAGACGAAGTCCCCGCTCGGGTCCAGCGTGATCTCGAAGTCTCCGGCGTTGGTGGCGCAGTCGGTACCCCCCGTCGGCGAGAGATAGGTCGTGCCGAAGTTCGGGGCCATTTCGACCTCCGCCGTCGCGGGGAACGGACTGAACCCGCTGCCGGTGACCGTGAAGCTGCTTCCGGGGGGACCATATGCCGGGACCACGGAGATCGTCGGGGCGAGGATCACGTCGAACTCCGTCGGGGCTGCTACCGTCCCATCGATCTCCGTGTGAGCCCCGACCGGATAACTTCCGATCGCCACGATCGGCACCGTGATCGAACAGGAGAACGTTCCGTTGGCGGCGACGTAGACCACGCCTCCGACCGCGTTCGTACATAGCTCGTACATCGAGTCAAAAACGGGGGCCACCCCGTACGTCTCCGTGAAGCCGGAACCGTTGAGGAAGGCCGTGCTCCCGATGATCCCGCTCGTCGGGAACAGGGTCACCGACGGCGTCACCGTGAACGTGTTCGTGGACTGCTGTCCGAGACCCGTGACGTAGGCGGAGTAAGCTCCCGCTCCTGAGGCAGGAATGGCGAACGGGCAGCTGAACGTGCCGTCCGCGCCGACGGCGAGGCCAGGGCAGAAGGCGGGCGGCGGGGAGATGCCGTTCTCGAACTCGACGGGACCGACCGTGGCGCCGGCGTAGAAGCCGAATCCCGTGCCGGTCAGGGTCACGGGAGTTCCGACCGGCCCGCTGGAGGGGGAAAAAGTCAGCGTCGGTCCGCTCCCGGTGAGCGTGAACTCCGCGGCGGCGCAATCGCCGTAGGTGTCGGTCGCCCAAAAGAAGTACACACCGGCGCCGTAGCCGCTGGCGGGGACGTTCAGATTGATGCTCAGTACGCCTCCGGGGAAGGCGGCAGGAGCAAAACCGAGATTCTCCGGAGAGGACCCCGAGGGGGCCGCCCAGTAGACCGCCACGTCGCCCTCCGTCGCCCACCCGGAGCCTCCGAGAGTCACCGAGGACCCCGGAGCACCGCTCGCGGGACTCGGACTCTCCACTTCGAGCGACGCATCGACCTCGTTAAGGCAGGTGATGTCGGTCGGGGGCACCGCGGTCCCGTTGTACAAGGCGTAAGCACAATCGCCCGCGTCGTCCACCGCCCAGAACGCATTCTGTCCCAGGCCGGTCTTCGGCGCAAAGTACGCGCTGAACGCGCCCGTTCCCCCGGTCGAGACTTCCGCAAGAACGGCGTACGGGCTGCCGGTGGCGTTCGCCGCATACATCAAGACGTCCCCGATGGTGTAGAAGCCCGAACCGTCCACTTGGTACTCGGAGCCTTGAACCCCCGAATCGGAGGCGGGGCTTACGATCGATAACGACGCGGCGGTGTTCACGTTGTTGCAGCCGATGCTCGGTGGAGTCACCGTGGCGATCGTCAACCCGCTGCTGGCGCCAGCCTCGGGGCTGGAGTTCGGCGAGGGCGTTGTGAAGACCAGACCCACCAGAGCGATCGCGAGAACGACGACGACGACCAGGGCGGATTGACCCTGACGTCTTGGGAAGCCGGAGCCCGCGCGGAAGGAGGTGCCGTACGCCGCAGAGCGCGCTTTGCGGTCCTTCGCGGCAACCGCCATCGAGATCTCCTTGACCGCCCAGCGGGCGACCGAGGGCGCCGGCGCGAGGATGCCGCCGGTGGCGGATAACCCAGCCGAGCAGGGGAGTATCCATTTCGGACAGGTGGAGTCGGATCAGTCGTTGTCCGCGGTCAATCGGTCGGCGCGCGAGATCCGTTCGTCCCAGGCGTCTCCGTAGCAGATGTTCCGTGTCGGGAAAGCGACGAGTACGTCCAAGACCCCCGGGAGGCTGGTGATCTCTCGCCGGAGTTGCTCTCCGATCGATGCCGATGTCACCGGGAGAAAGAGGGGGAACCCGTCCTTCGCGAGAAGGCGAACGTGCGGCGGAAGAAAAATCTGGAATGGGAATATGTTCTCGATGAGCAGGACGTCGGGAAAGCGCTTTTGGAGTTCGGCTCGCACCTCCTCGGCCGGCACCGCTCCGCCCAGAAGGACCCCCATCCAGGCGACCGTTCCCGGTGATCGCCGAAAGTCAAGCTCGGGAAAGAAGAACAGGGCGTTACCGTCCATCAAGCGTTGAACTCTGCGTTCGAGGCCGCGAAGCGTGACCCCCGCCTTGCCGGCCGCCGCGACCCAGTCCGGCGCCGCCGATTCCCGGAGGGCACGCAGGATCGTCCAGTCCCGCCGGCTGAAGCGAACCGCGGATCGCGGGAAATCGATCTTGACCGGCGAACAAAGAACGCGCACGCCCGGACTCTTTCGGAGTGCCGCTTGACGTCGCGCGTCCCGGTCCTCGGTTTCGGACAGCAACAAAGGGCAGATGAAGTCCTGAACGTGGAAGCTGATGGCGGGAGCTAGCGCGTGTTCCAGTGCGCGCTCGAGCCGGGCGTGATCGCGTCCTGCGTCGAGTTGGAGTCCTTGCATCCAGAACGATGACCCCAACAAGTCGGGATTCGGAAACGCCACGACGCGACGCCAGAAGCCGCTCTGTTGCCACAGTCCCAGCCGTCTCCGCACCGTGATTCGTCCCACTCCGCTCCGCCGCGCGAGCTCCTGCAGGGACAGTCGCGGCTCAACGCCCTGCAACGTGAAGACGCCCCCTCGACACATCGCGCGCAGCAGGCGGATGTCGAGAGAATCCATCCCGTTCCGGCACGGCGACCCGGACTAATATCCCTCGGTTTCGAGCCCGAGTAGCGTTGTGGGACCGCCCTCCCGCCCCGGCGAGAAGCGCGGAGCGTGCCTGTGCGTCCTTCGCACACTTTCCTGCGCGGCAAGACGCGACGGAGGGGCTACGACTCACATGCCGTGAGCTTCGACCACGTGGCGTCGCAGGAGGACAAGTTGGCGAAACGCGCCCGGACAGCCGGGGCAGAGGATGTCGCCGGACGGAGTTCGGCTCTTGGACGGGTGGGCGCTTTCCGCGTGATGGAGAACCTCATCTACGTTCGCAAGAGAGGCGCCGCACTGCCCGCAGATCATCGTCGGCATGGACTCGGTCCTTATTCGAGTTGGAGGTGCTCCGGCGAGATTTAGGTTTCGAACGAAGGTTTCGGGACACAACTACGTCTCCCGCCGCGTGGCCCGCCGCGATCCGCACCCGATCGCGTGTCCGCGACTCGGGAGGATCGCCGGTTTACCCGCCTTCGATCCTCCAGGGTTCATCGCTCCTCGGATTCGCAGGACTCAAGACCTGTAGTACATGTACTACATCGCATCATGGACGTCATGAGCGTTCGAATCGGCGCCTCAATGAAGGGAAGAATGGCGGCGCTCGGCGACGTCAACTGGGCGGAAGTCATTCGTAAGGCCGTTCAGGACCGGTTGGAGGTGGAGGAGGAGCTTCGGACTCCGATCGATAAACGTCGGGCCCGACGGGCGGCTCGCCACGCGGATGAGCTTCGCTCGAGTCTCAAATCTGGGCGGTACGATTCGCGGAAGGAGATTCGGAAGTGGCGGGACCAAAGGAAGTAGTCGTTGACGCTTCCGTCGTCTCGAAGTGGTTTCTCCCCGAGCGCGATTCCAGCGCCGCACTGGCACTTCGCGACGAACACGTCGAAGGTAAGGTCCGGCTACTGGCGCCCGACCTTTTGCCCTACGAAGTAGTCAACGTGGTCCGACACGCCCCCGGCATTGGAGCCGATCAGGTTTTTGGCGTGACGAGGGACCTTTTCGACTTCCAACTGGGGCTGGTACGCCCCACGGCCGAGTTGCTCTCGCGCGCGGTTGCCTCTGCCTTCGAGCACCGACTGACCGTTTACGACGCCTGCTACCTCGGGCTCGCCGAGGTCGCCGATTGCCAGCTCGTGACCCAGGACTCCCGCTTGCTGGCCGCCTCGCCCCGAGCAGTGTCGCTCTCGCACTGGCGCCCCCGCCTCTAGTGCGCCGCGCTCGGTGCAATGCCGCTTGCACCCGCGCCGCGCGTCCCGTTATAGCGGCGGAGTGCGTCCGCTCGCTCGGCGGTCGGCCATGAGCATTATCGACAGGGCCCTGGAAGCGAACAAGGAATACGCGAAGAGCTACGACGCAAGCCAAGGGGGCCGGCCCGCCCCCAAGGTCGTTGTGGTCACCTGCATGGATCCGCGCCTCTCGGACCTGCCTGCGATCCTAGGGTTGCCCCGCGCCGACATCGACGTGATCCGAACCGGCGGCCCCGCTGTGACCGACGACGTGCTTGGGGAACTCATCGTGTCCAACCGTGTCCTTGGAACGAAGGAGATCCTGCTCCTGAATCATACCGGATGCGGCTTCACTACGTTCACCGACGCGGAGCTGAACGCCAAGCTGAGCGCTTCCACCGGTGACAAGTCCCCGGCCCCCATGCGCTTCTTCTCGTACAAGGATCCGGAGCAAAACACCCGGGACCAGATCCAAAAAGTCCGGTCGCACCCGTGGATCTCTAAGGACGTTCCCGTGCGCGGAGTCGTATTCGACGTCGCCACGGGCCGTCTGCGCGAGGTCAAGTGATTCGATAGCGACCGAGGCTGGCTGCGCGATCGACCCACTCGGAGTTGCTGCTCGAGGGTCGCATGTCCTCAACGGATCCGGATACATCGTTGATCATCGACACTCACGCGGATACTCCGCAACGATTCGCAGACGAGAGATTCGACCTGGCCGATGCCCTGGGGGAAGGGAATCTCAACTTTGAGACCATTCGTCGCGGCGGTCTCAGCGCCGAGTTCTTCTCCATCTGGGTGGAACCGAAGCGGTACGAGGGCCGATTCGCTCGCCGGACGCTCGAACTGATCGACTCGGTCCAATCGCAGGTCGCTCGCCACCCCGACCGGATGGTGCTGGCCGTTACGGCCGAAGCGATCGAACGGGCGTATCGGAGCGGCAAGTTCGCGGCGTTGATGGGTATCGAAGGAGGGCATTCGATCGAGAACTCGCTTGCGCTGCTGCGCCAGTACTACTTGCTCGGCGTGCGCTACATGACCCTCACTTGGTCGAACTCCAACGATTGGGCGGAGTCCTCCGGCGACCTCGATGATCCCGACGCGCCGCACCCCGAGAACGGACTCACGGCCTTCGGTGAGGACGTGGTGCGCGAAATGAATCGGCTTGGGATGATCGTGGACATCTCGCACGTCT
>JASHVA010000170.1 GCA_030039715.1 Thermoplasmata archaeon
CTCCATCGGGCGGAGGCGATCGCCGAACTGCGGAAGGCGATCCGATTCGGCGAAGAGGGTCACGACCCGCGACGGGTCGGCTGGGCGCATTACTACATCGCGGAGCTGCTGCGGGAAGCGGGGAAGCTTTCGGACGCACGCGAGAGCGCGCAGTTCGCGGTCGACGCCCTGAGCCAGATGGGGGACAAGGTCGGCCAGGCGGTCGCGCTCAAGATCCGCGGCCAGGTCGCGCTCGCCCTCGGGGAGCTCGATGGCGCGGACGCCGACCTCCACGCCGCCCGCGAGTCCCTCCGCGGGCTGAACCACCGTCTCGAAGAGATCGACGTCGGGCTCCGACTCGCCCAACTGGCGCGGGCCCGCGGCAATCGGGCCGAGGCGCAGTCCGAGGTCGCCGATCTCGAGCAGCGACAACTGAGCACCGCGCGACCCGATCTCGTCGCGGAGTACGAGGAGCTCCGCCGGTCGCTGGAATCCTGAGAGACCGCCCGCCCTTTGCACCCGCCGGTGCGCGCGGGATCTCCCTCGCAGGGTACGGAACCGCCGCGCTAGGTTGCGTCCCTTGAGGGATCCGGCGACGCGGAGCCGGACCGATGGACTCTCCACCGGGGCCGGAACGCTTCCGAACGAGCCATGCTGTTAAATATGGCTGACAGGGCTCGGGACGGGCTGCTGACGACTGTCTGACAAACGGGCAGGGGTCGGCGACGGAAGGCGCGAACGGGAACCCGGTAGGAGGGGGCGCTCGATGTATCTCAAACGGCTCAAGGTGCGGAACTTCAAGTCGTTCAACGGGGCGACCGAGATCCCGTTCGAGCCCGGGTTCACGGGCGTCGCCGGCCCGAACGGGATGGGGAAGTCGAACATCTCGGACGCCATCCTGTTCGTCCTCGGTCCGACCAGCTCGAAGGCGCTCCGGGCGGAGCGGTTGACACACCTCTTCTTCAACGGGGGTGCCTCGAAGAAAGCGGCGACCGAGTGCGAGGTGTCGCTCGTCTTCGACAATTCCGACAAGCTCCTCCCCTGCGATACTCCCGAGGTCGAGGTCACGCGGTACGTCAAACTCGCGCCGAGCGACCCCGACGGGTACTACTCGTACTTCTACGTCAACGGCAAACGCTCCACCCAGACGGAGATTGACGCGCTCCTCTCCCACGGCCGGCTTTCGGGCGACGGCTACAACCTGGTACAGCAGGGCGATGTCAACAAGGTCGTCACGATGGGCCCCGTGCCCCGCCGGGGCCTGGTGGAGCGCCTGGCCGGCATCAGCCAGTACGACGAGGAGCTCGGGCGGGCGGAGACGAAACGGATCGACCTCGACCAGAACCTCGAGAGGATCCAGACCCTCCTCGGGGAGATCAAGGGCCGCCTCGCGTCGCTCGAAGGCCAGCGGCTCCAGGCGATCCAGTACAAGCAGCTCCAGGACGATCAGCGCCGGACCCAGGCACGCCTCGCGCGGGCGGGCCACCGGATGGCCGAACAGGAACTGACCACGTGCCGAAAGCAGGTCGAGAGCGTGCAGCACGAGATCGGCGAGCTCGACCGGGTCCGGACGGAGCTCTCCGCCCGGCAGGACGAACTGACCCGATCGATCGACGAGGTCGACCACGCGATCGCCGAGGCCGGCGGCGCGGCGGCGGTGAAGTTCAAGGCCGAGCTCGACGAAAAGCGGATGGCGTTCGCCCGGCTCGATCAGACGCTCTCCCACCTGAACGAGGGCCTCGGAGAGCTCGTCGGGCAATCCGACGAGCTCGCGAAGACGGTCGCGAGCGACGAGAAGCAGCGGGCCGACTACGCGAAGCAGGAGACCGCCCTCGCGAGCCGCCTCCACGAGCTCGCGGCGCAGGCGGAAGAGGACGCACGGGGCATCCAGGCGGCGACCGGCTCTCCCGGTAAGCCCGGCGAGAAGATCGCGAGCGCGCGGAAGCAGCAGCTCGA
Source organism: Thermoplasmata archaeon (assembly GCA_030039715.1). Classification (GTDB taxonomy): domain Archaea; phylum Thermoplasmatota; class Thermoplasmata; order Lutacidiplasmatales; family UBA184; genus Lutacidiplasma. The sequence goes on from JASHVA010000170.1 coordinate 1,936, forward strand.
ACTGGAGCGGCAGCATGACGCGAAGCAGAAGGCCTGGCAGGGCGCCGTCCAGGAGCGCGAGGCCGCGAATGCCGCGCGGGAAGCCGCCGAGAGGAGCCAGGCACAGGCCGAGGAGGAGCTGAGGGAGCGCGAGGTCGAGGTCAAGGACCTCGAGCTGCGCCTCAAGGAGACGGCGCCGGCGAAGGGGACGGGACCGGCGACCGGCGACCTCCAGAAGGAGCTCTTCTCCCTCAAGAATCAGGAGAAGTCGCTGACCGCCGAGGCGACCCGGCTTTCGCAGGAGGTCAACGAGCTCAACCGACGGTATCTCACGCTCGACGCCCGGCTCAAGGCCCGGACGGAGTCCGGCGCCCGTCCCAACCAGCTCGCCGCGGTCGATTACCTGCTCTCCCAGCGGAATCTCGGGAAGATCCCGGGAATCCGCGGCACCGTCGAAGAGCTCGCCGAGTTCGACCCGAAGGTCAAGACGGCTCTCCAGGTCGCGGGCGGGAACCGATTCCAGGCCCTCGTCGTCGAGTCCGACCAGGTCGCCGAGGAGTGCATCCGGCTCCTCCGTGCCGAAAAGCGGGGTCGCGCCACGTTCCTCCCCCTCAACAAGATGCTCCCCGGCCGCCCTCACGGGAAGTCGCTGGTGGTCGCCAAGGCGACCGGTGCCACCGGCTTCGCAATCGACCTCGTGAAGTTCGACGAGAGCCTTCGGCCGGCCTTCTGGTACGTCTTCGGCGAGACCGTCGTGATGGACGACCTCGCCAACGCGCGCGCCCAGATGGGGGGCGTCCGGCTCGTCACGCTCGGGGGAGACCTCATCGAGGCGACCGGAGCGATCTCGGGAGGGTACCTCGACCCTTCGGCCCAGGGGCGCGGG
>JASHVA010000171.1 GCA_030039715.1 Thermoplasmata archaeon
GAGCGGGAGCGCCTCCACCAGGTCGAGATCCCGCGTTCGACGTACCATGCCGTCCGGCGCCGGGCCTACGGCGAGGGCTGGCTGCGGGACCGGTACGTCCCGCATCCGATCCCCATGGGTCGGCCGTACGTCACGTTCCTGGTCGCCCGACCGTTCGCCGACCGCGTAGCGGAGTTCGCGCGCGCGGTGGGGGACGACGACGGGAACGTCGTCCTGTGGAGCGGGGCGCAGCTCGCCGTCGCGGTGTTCTATCATCGCAAGCCCGCGGACGGCAACCGGGCCGCCCAGCGATTGGAGCGGGAGCGGATCGCCGCGCCGCCGCTCGTCCTCACGGTGAGCGCCGACGGTCCGACCGTGCCCGTCTACTTCGACTTCGAGGGGCTGTGGTGCCACCTGGCCGGGTTGGCGGGGACCCTCGCCTATCCTCACGGCCTCGGCGGGACCCTCGAGGGGGGCGGTCGCGAGGAGACGGAAGAGCCGACCGGCCCGCTCTCCTCCCATCAGCAATGGGCGATAGGCGAACTGCTGCGCCGGCCCTTCACGGCGGCCGAGCAAGGTCGGGGCGGTCACCTCGTGGGTCCGTTCGGCCTCCCCTTCTCCCAGCGCCGCGTCCTGGCAAAGGGCTGGGTGACGCACCGCACGCTCCTCGAGCCGTCCCGGCTGCCACCGTACCAGGGCCGATCAGCCGACCAGGTCGTCCTGATCTCCGGAACTCCCAGGGCCGGGGCGCGCCCCGAGCAGCTGTTCGCGGTCCTGACCCACGAGTGTCGGGTCTTTCCGTTCCTGTTCGTCGTCGGGCCGGATCGCTGGTTGCTCGGTGCCCTCGGCGGGAGCTCGCCGGGCGCGAGTACCGACCCGGACCGACGGGCGGTGCTGCCGACGCTCCGGGAGTCGCTCGAGGGGATCGAGATTCTGCAAGAGGCGGCCTCGGGCTTCTCCTCGCCGGTAGACCACCGATACGAGCGACTGCTTCCCTCCCCCACGACCGCGGCGACGAAGCCCTGATATCTCGGCCGCGCGGTCGTTCGAGGGGCGCGTAGCCTAGCTTGGATAGGGCATCGGGTTCCTAACCCGGGGGTCGAGGGTTCAAATCCCTCCGCGCCCGCTTCGTCGAACCGCCGGAGCGGGGTACCCCAGCGCTTGCGGGCGAGAAGCCTATAGGGACTGGCGAAGTCGGCTCGGCACAACTCGGACACACGGGGAGTCGGGAAGTCGATGGACCGTTACGAGAGAGTGCCGATCCGGGAGGAAAACCGGGAGGAGCGAATCGAGAAGTTCGCCCTGATCGATCAGCCGTATACTCTGGAAGAGGCAGTGCTCGAGGGCCAACGGTGCCTCGAATGCGCGATGCCGTACTGCGTGCAGGGCTGCCCCATCACGCAGGACTGCCGCGGATACAACATCCTGGTCGGACAGCGCGACTTCGACGGCGCCGCGAAGCTGACCCTTCGGGAAAACCCGCTCGCCACGGTCCTCTGCAAGACCTGCTACCACTTCTGCGAGGACGACTGCATCATGGCCGGCCGGGGCGTCCCGATCGCGATCCGTCATCTGAAGCGCGCAGCGCTCGACTTCGGGAAATCGGACCTCCTCTACGTTCCGTCGAAGCGGAAGGAGGAGCGGGTCGCCGTGATCGGGGCGGGGCCCGCGGGCCTCATGGCGGCCTGGGACCTCGCGATCCGCGGGCACCCGGTCACGATCTTCGAGCACGAAGAGTTCCTCGGCGGCCAGATCAACACGATCCCCCGCTACCACCTCGACCCGGACGACCTCGACACCGACCTCGCGCGATGGAGGAATCTCGACATCACGTTCGTCGTCGGGAAGAAGGCCGGGACGGACTACTCGCCGAAGTCGCTCCTCGCCGAGGGATACGAGGCGGTCCTCGTCGCGATCGGGGCGTCGAAACCGCGGGAGCTCGGGGTCCCGGGGGAGGAGCTCCCCGGCGTGTATCATGCCCTCCCGTTCCTCCTCGCGATGAACAAGCGTCCCGAGGGCATCCTCGGCCGGCACGGTCGGAAGATCGTCGTGATCGGAGCCGGAGACGTCGCCCTCGACGCCGCCCGTTCCGCTCGCCGACTCGCGCAGGGAGGAGAGGTGCAACTCGTTTACCGCCGCGGTCCCAAGGACATGAAGGCGACCGAAGAGGAGAAGTCCGGCGGCGAGATCGAAGGCGTCCGGTACGTCTTCTATCGGTCGCCGAAGCAGATCGTCGGGACCGACCATGTCGAAGGCCTCGTGGTCCAACGGACGGAGCACGGTCCGCCCGACGCGAAGGGTCGGCGCACCCTCCAAGTCGTGCCGGGCTCGGACGAGACGATCGACTGCGACATGGTGATCGTCGCGGTCGGGGAGGTCGCGGACGTCTCCGGCTTTGACCCGGACTACGACTTCAAGTTCGCCTCGATGGGCTGGCCGGAAGGGAAGCGGGAGGACTGGATGACGGATGTCGAGGGCGTCTTCGCGACCGGCGGCCGGTCCGTCGTCCACGCAATGGGCGCGGGCGAACGCGCGGCCGCCGCGATCGACCGGTACCTCGCGAAGAAGCACGGCCGGGAGCCGGAGCGGCGCCCGGACCCGTTCGGAGGGCCGACCCCGCCCCCGGAGATCCCGCCGGGATACGGCGGAGCGACCTGGACACCCTGAGCCGTCCGGCTCGCCGTCCCGGCGGCCCTCAGCTCGCGGAGAGCAACCGATACGGCGTGGAGGGATCGGATCGGTCGAGCAGGTACGGCGGAGTCTCGGGCCGGATCCCGGCGATCAGGGTCTGACCGTGCAGGTGGAGGACGCGGAGGTGCTGCTCTACGCCCGGAAGCAGCGCCTGGCTGAACGGGTCGACGCGTCGGCCGAAGCCGATGCCGTGGAATCGGGGGAGACGGGCGTAGCGGGACACCACGAGCGGGATCGTGGACTCTGCGTAGACGTTCCCGCTCTGCGTGGAGAGCGCGCGGAGTCCGTCGAGCGAGAGGAGGAAGAGCGCGCGTCGATCGCCGGCCGTCTCTTGCAGGAACTTGAACGCGTCGGGGAAGAGCGGCTCGATCGGCGGCGCGTCGGCCGTTCGAGTGTCTCCGCCCGTGCGCATCTCGCGCCGGACGGGCAGAACCACTCGGTGGAGCGCCCCGAGCGAAGGGTCGGCGCCACCGGCCGAAAGGATCCGCAGGTGATCGGCGAGCGCCGCGGGGGGAAGTTGGGGACCGAGCACATCCAGGACCTCCGCGGGAGAGGTCGACGCGGGCGGGATCCAGACCACTCGGTTCCCCGCGAGCACGGCCGCGGCGACCATCGGGTAGGCGAGCACCTCCACGAACTGGTTCGGCGTCAGCTCGTCCAGCTCGACTCCGGTCAGGCCCCGGTCCCGCAGCCGTCCGAAGGCCCGGGCGAACGCCCGCGAGCCCGGCCAGGCCCCTTCGCGCGGGTCGCCGTCGTCCGGGTCGGGCGGACGGTCCGGAATCCAGCTCGCGGAGGATGCGGGCGGCGGAGTATAGAACTCGCCGCCTTCGAGCGACACGACGTGCCGACCGGTGGCGAGGTCGCCTCCCCGCAGCTTCTCGACGTCGAGGGTCCGTACGACCCCGCAGTCGGTGGGCTCGTGCCCCAATCGGACGACGCCGTCCGCGAGGGTTTCCATCCCTTCGAGGTTCTCGGTGGCGAGCGAGAGCACGAGGTGCACCGGAAGCTCCCCCAGCCGGTCCTGGAGTGTACGAGTCGAGGCGCCAAGCTGCGTGGACAGGGCGCCGGTGGCGGCGTGTCCTCGGAACAGGTCCTCGCTCCCCCGGTCCCAGGAGTCGACGAAGATGCAGCCGCCTCCGGCCGTCGCCAGTCGCTGGATCGCATCCGCGAGCTCGGGCGGGTACTGGTCGGCCGGGGTCGCCCCGACCGGCGCGAACGAAACGGGCACCGCGGCCGCCGTCCCGGCGAGCGTGCCGCCGGTGCCTTCGATCGCCCGAGGGTCGACGAGGAGGAGAGAGACCATCGGATTTCCCGGGTCGCCCGCGTTGGGCGGCGGGGTCAGGACGCGGTAGGCGACGAACATCGTCGGCTCTCGCATACGCGCGATCATTGCCCGGAGGAGGGAGCTCTTCCCCGCCCCGGGCGGTCCGACCACGAGCAACAGGCGCGGGCTCGAACCGGAAACTAGCGCGACGAGGTGGTCGACCACCGAGGTAGAGGGCCGGCCGGCGAGCGGCGGGACGTCGGAGCGGGGCGCGGTCACTGGGGCACCGGGCGGTGCCATGCGCATTCGGTCACTTGGAGTTGTCGAACTTCTCGGGCGAGGTTCCGTGGCGGTCGCGGGGGCCGAGCAACTTATATCGAATTATGTACATAACTCGGCATGCCTCGCAGCCGCCCGTTCCGAGGACCGCGCCCCGGTCGGATCCTGGGTCTCTACGCGCTCGCCGTCATGGACCGGGACGGGCCGATCTACGGATATTCGCTCGCCGAGCGGGTCTCGTCCAAGACCGAGGGCGCCTGGCGGCCGGCCGCGGGGGCGGTCTATCCCGCGCTCCAGGCCCTGGTGACTCGGGGCCTCGCCCGCTCGGGAACCGACGGTCGGCGGCGGGTCTACCGGATCACCGCGGCGGGACGGGCGTTCCTGGGACGGATTCGGCGCGGCTGGATGAGCGGCGGGGCGGGCGGTCCCGACCTCGGCCTCCTGTGGTCCGAGATCGCGGGAGAGGGAGACCCCGGCCAGCACCTCCTGCGCCACCTTCGGCGGCACCTGGACGGGATCGCGGCATACGCGGAGCGGAACCCCGACGCCCGCGCCGGTGCGACCTCGTTCCGAGAGCAGATCCTGGCCGAGCTCGACGTCGCGCGCGCCCGAGTGTCCGCCGTACGCCCGGAGGAGACTCGGTCGTCCGAGCGACCCCGGAGGGCCGGGTGAACGCGGCCGGGATCGCGATCGACGTCCGGAACGTCTCGAAGCGGTACGGGACGGAGACGAAGGGCGTCCTCGCGCTCGACCACGTGAGCCTGTCGGTCCCGAAGGGTTCGGTCTTCGGTCTCCTCGGTCCGAACGGCGCCGGGAAGACGACGCTCATCAAGGTCCTCACCGGGATCAGCGACCTCACGAGCGGAAACGCGACCGTCGCCGGGTTCGACGTGCGCCGGGAGTCGATGAAGGTCCGGGCTCGGATCGGCTGGGTCGCGGCGGAGGTAATCCTCGACGACGACTTCACGGCGCGCGAGAACCTCTGGCTCCAGGCGAAGCTCCAGTCGCTGAAGGATTGGGAGCCACGCGCCGAGCTCCTCCTCCAGTACTTCTCGCTCGCGGACCGGGCCGACGACAAGGTCAGCAGCTACTCGACCGGTATGCGCAAGAAGCTCGAGATCGCCCTCGCGCTCCTGCACCAGCCCGAGGTGATCTTCATGGACGAGCCGACGATCGGGCTCGACGTCAGCACGCGCCGGATGCTCTGGGACATCGTCACGGGCGTCCACCGCGAGTTCGGCGTGACGGTCCTCCTCACGACGCACTACATCGAAGAGGCCGACGCGCTCTGCGGTCGGATCGCGATCATCGACCACGGCCGTGTGATCGCCGAGGGGACCCCCTCCGAGCTCAAGGCGCGCGTGAAGGGCGACGTGATCGCGCTGGAGACGGTCGAGCCGATCGATGTCGGGGCGGTCGGGTCGATCCCCGGCGTAGAGGAGGTCCGACCGCAAGGGAATGAGTGGATGATCCGCGTCGCCTCCGCCGAGACGGTGCTTCCCCTCCTCCTCGCCTCGGTACGCACGGAGAACGTGCGCCGGGTGAGCGTCGAGAAGCCGAGCCTGGAGACCGTGTTCCTCGACCTCACCGGCCGAAGGATCGGGCAGGAGGAGCCGATGCGCGACATCCGGCAGTTCTACGCTCAGATGCGGAGGGCCCGGGCATGAGGAGCCAGTTCTACGGCCTCTACCTCCGCGAGATCCTTCGGACGTTCCGCAACCCGTTCGTGCTCCTGGTCACGATCGTCCAGCCGTTCATGTGGCTCGCCTTCTTCGGCTCGAGCTTCGCGAACGCGCCCCCCTCGGTCATCCAGGCGTTCGCCGAGGGCAACAACTACCTCGCCTTTCTCCTCCCCGGCACGCTCTCGACCTCCATGCTCTCGGTCGGGATGTTCGGCTCGATGAGCGCGATCCAGGACAAGCGGTTCGGTTTCATGAAGCGCATCCTGATCACTCCGACGTCGAAGGGGGTCGTCTTCCTCACGAAGGCGCTCGGTTCGGCGACCCGGGGCCTGATCCAGTTCCCGATCATGATCGTCGCGGCGACGATCTTCGGCGTCTCGTTCCACCTCACGGCGCTCGAGTGGGCCGCGTGGGTCGCGGCGCTCTTCTTCCTGGCGATCGGCTTCTCGAGCCTATTCTTCGCCATCACCGCGTCGTCGACGGACTGGCAGACCCCCGGCGTCGTGTCGAACTTCATCACGATGCCGCTCATGTTCGCGAGCACCGCGCTCTTCGGCGGTCAGTACTTTCCGGCCTGGATGAAGGCGATCTCGGCCGTGAACCCGATCACGTTCTCGGCGCTGCTCGGCCGCGCGTTCGTCCTCGAGACCCCGGTCCCGTGGATCAACCTCGGGTACCTCGCGGCCTTCGCGGGCGTCCTGCTCGCGATCGGCTGGGTCGTCTCGGCCCGATACCTCAAGGTCGACTGACGGAGTCGTCCTCGACCGAGCGGACCGCGAAGTCGCGGCCTTCCCACCGGGCCTCGTCCGTCCAGTAGAAGGTGAACCTCCACGCGCGGCCGGGCGCGTCGAGGGGCAAGAGGTCGACGAACTCGAGCCCGAGGCCGGAGTCGATCGAGTCGAGGTCGACGTACGTCGCCCAGTCGTCGTCGCTCGCGTGGAGCCGGAACGGGCGGCGGTCGATCACGCGGAGCGTCTCCTCGGGTCGCACCGTGGCCGGCTGCCGGTTGAACTTCCAGACCTCGAAGGCGCGGCGCGGCGTCGACCGGTCGACGTAGCGCTCGTACGCCTCCGGGATGCGGTCGAACACGGCCCCGTCGCTCGCCGAGCGCAGGAGGCTGATGTACTCCGCGTGGGCCCACGCGAGCGGGGTCGCCGATTCGGTCGGTCGACCGAGCTCGAGGTGGAGCCCCGGCCGATCGCCCTCGTCCCAGACCTGCTCGGGGAGGAGGCCGGTCCCCGTGGCGAGGCGCTCGAGCGTGCGCAGGTACGGAGCCGGGTCGTTGCCGAGGGCGAGCTCGTAGTGCCCCCGCTCGCCGGTGAGGAGCGGCCACGCGCGTCCCTGCCCCCAGCCGGCGTACGGTCCGCCGTCCTCGCGGTCGCCGTAGCCGTCGTGGTTGTACCGGCGCCAGACCGGGCCGTACGGGGTGTCGACCTGGAGGACCCGGTCGACCACGCGGACGGAGTCGACGATCAGCGGGTCGTCCGGGGGTCGGATGCCGAACCGCACGAGGTCGAGGAACCCGCTGTCGACGATCTCGGAGGCCGGGAAGACGTTCGGAGTGCCGGGCGGCAGGTTCGGGAGCGCGATCGCGCCGAGGTCCGGGCCCTCGTTCGGCGTCGGGTCGTCCACGGACGCCGGCCGAATGCGCACGTAGTGCCGTGGGATGCCGGGGACCAGCGTGCCGCGGTCCGTCACCGTCCAGCGTTCCACGTGGGTCTCGAGGAAGTCCGCGTACTCCTGCACGAACTGCTGCGTCGTACCGAGGCCGCGGTCGGCCGCGGCGGCCGCGGCGCCGGTCAGCGCGGCGATGCACGCCGCGAGCGTGGACGGCGAGTAACCGCTGACCTCCTCCCACCGGTCCTGCTGGGTCACGGGGCTCTGCTCGATCAGGAACCGGACCCCGAGCATGGCCATCGGCCAGGGGTCGAAGTCGCCGAGGCCGTCCGCCCGGCGCAGTCGGCGGGCGAGGAGGATCGGATAGGCGACCTCGTCGAGCTGCATCCCCTGCCAGTACGGCGTGCCGTCGACCCAGAAGTTCTGGGGGAAGCCACCGTCCGGCCGCTGCCGCGTGGCGAGGTAGACGAGCGCGCGCAGCGGCGCGTCCGACCCCGAGCCCGCGAGCGCGTTCGCCGTATGGTAGAGGTCGCGGGTCCACACGAGGTGGTAGCCGCCCCGGTCCTCGTCGCCCTTGCTCGCCCCCCACGGGATCGAGAGGGAGGCGATGAACGCTCCGGGGTAGATCTTGTCCTCGTGCGCGAGCAGGATCGACCGGCTCGCCCGGTAGAGCCTGCCGCCGTCGCCGGCCGCCGCGGCGAGCGGCAACTGATGCGCCGCGGTGCGGTTCCACTGTTCGAGGAACCGCCGATAGTGCACCTCGAAGGGAGTGGCGAGCGACTGGAAGAGCGCGGTCAGCGCCGCGGGGACCGTCTCGCCGAAGGCGATGCCCATCGTGAACTCGTGCGCCCCCCGGAGCGGGATCTCGCCCGTCAGGGCAACGTTGCCGTTCGGGGCCTGGTCGTACTCCTCCGTGAGTCTCAAGTGAGCCGCGAGGTCGGTCCAGCCGTCGCTCTGGCCGACGTACCCTACCGAAGCGGAGGCGAACGGAACGGAGGCCGCGGCCGCGAGGGCGACATTGTTTCGCTGCGCGACGAGGACGGTCCGGTCCAGCATGCTCACGACGGACGCGGAGTTCCCCCACCCGCCGACGTCGAGGTGCGGGGCGACAAGCAGGTAGAGCCGGAGGTGGTCGGCGATCTCCCGCGAGCGCGCCTCGACCCGGACGTGCTCGAGGAGCACGGGCAAGTGGGGGTCGCCGATGATCGACTTCTGCAGCCGGTACCGTCCCTCGGGTTCGTCGCTGCGGACGCGGTAGCCGAGGGCGTGATCGTTGGGGCGCTCCGTCGCGGCGATCAGATTTCGCCGTTCCTCGTGGAAGAACGTCTTCCCGTCCGTGAGGAGGAACTGGCAGTCGCGCAGCTGCGGCCGATCGATCGTCGGGAAATAGACCTCCGTGACGATCCCGCGCCAGAGCGTGAACCAGAGCCGCGAATCGGCCGAGTAGGCCGTCCCCACCCCGTCCTTGTTACTGTGGGCCCAACGCGGCGCCATCCCGGGCGCCCCGGGCGCGATCCGGTCCCCGCGCGGCTCGACCGACATCCGAACGCTCTCGGGCGCGCACCCTCCCGACGTCCTTGAAGCTTCGCGGGCCTCCGCTCCCCGGGTCGCGGCACCGGTCTTTTCCCTCGCCGTGGCTGAGGGAGATGTGGACCTCGGACTGTTCGTCCTGATCCTCGCTCTGGTCGCCATCCTCGCGGGACTGGTGGGGTCCCTCACGGGCCTGGGCGGCGGGGTGGTGATGGTTCCGGTCCTCCTGATCTTCTTCGGGGTCCCGTTCCCGGTGGCGGTCGGGACCGGCTCGGTCACGATCCTCGCGACGTCCGCGACCACGGGCGCGGCCTACGTGCGCGACCGGCTCACGGATCTCCGCATCGGCATGTTCCTCGAGATCGCCACGGTCCCGGGCGCGTTGCTGGGCGCCGCCCTCACGGTCACGCTCACGCACGCCGACCTCGACGAGGCGCTCCTGATCGCGCTCGGCCTCGTCCTGATCGCGATCGTCCCCGGGGCGATCGCGCGGCGGGGGGAGGAACTGCCGACCGGCGTCGTTCCCGACGAGCGCTCCCGTCGGCTCGGATTCTCGGGCCAGTACCACGACGCGGCGCTCCACCGCGACGTGAGCTACCAGGCAGCGGACACCGACGGCGCGCTCGGCGTGATGTTCGGGGCGGGGATCGTGTCGGGTCTCTTCGGCATCGGCGCGGGAGTGTTCAAGGTCCTCGCGCTCGACCGGTATCTCCGTCTGCCGATGAAGGTCGCGACGGCGACGAGCAACTTCATGATCGGCGTGACGGCCGCGGCCGGGGCGGGAGTGCTGCTCGCCGCCGGCTACATCAACCCCGTCATCGCCGCTCCGGTGGCGACCGGCACGGTCGTGGGCGCGTACATCGGGAGCCGGATCCTGCCCGGACTCCAGAACCGGACGGTGCGGATCCTGTTCGTGCCGGTCGTCCTCGCGCTCGCGATCGAAGTGATCCTTCGGGCGGTGGGGCTTCCATGACCGGGGCGCCGCCGGTCCCGCGCCGACTCTCGGACACCGCCTACACCCGGATGACGCTCGTCCTGCGCGGAGGGCTGATCGTGGCCCTCGCCCTGATGCTCTCGGCCCTCGGGCTCTATCTCGTCGAGAACCCGTCGGCGACCTCGGGCTCGACGATCTCTTCGAACCCGATCCAGCAGTACCTGAGCGGGCCGGGCCTCGTCCAGGGCCTCGCCGCCGGCCGCCCCGAGGCGTACCTCGCGCTCGGGGTGTACGCGCTCATCGCGACGCCGCTCCTGCGCGTCCTCACCGGCATCTACTACTTCCGCGAGGACGGCGAGCGCACGATGACCGCGGTGACGACGGTCGTGCTCGTGCTCTTGCTCGTCGGGATCCTCGTGCTGGGCCCGCTGATCCACTGAGCCCGGTCGGGCTCAGCTCGAGCCGCCGTGGGCGAGCGCCTCGCGCACGGCGGACAGCCCCGCCTCGGCGAGGGCGCGCGCGCGGGCCGGGTCCTTCGACTCGGCGAAGACGCGGAAGATCGGTTCGGTGCCGGACGGTCGGACCAGCACCCAACCGCCGTCCCGGTAGACCTTGACCCCGTCGATCGTGACGACCCGGTCGCCCTCGCGGCCGAGCGTCTCCTTCAGCCGGTCGAGCACGTCGGCTCGGCGCGCGACCGGCACCTCGGTCTTCTCCTTGATGAGCGAGTACTTCGGGAGGCCCTTCAACGCGTCGGCGAGAGAGAGCTCGCGGCGGGCGAGCAGGTCGAGCACGGCGGCGGCCGTCATCGCCCCGTCGCGCGCGAGCTGGAACTTCGGGAAGATCAGTCCGCCGTTCTCCTCCCCCCCGAAGACGGCGTGCCGTTCCTGGATCGCGTGGGTCACCGTGGGCGAGCCGACGCGCGTGTAGACCACCGTTCCGCCGGCGGCGGTGACGGCATCGTCCACGCTCTGGGAGGCCGTGACGGGCGTGACCACGACACCGCCGGGGTTCTGCCGCACGGCGTCCTCGGCCAGGAGCGTCAGGATTTCCTCGCCCGGGACGTACCGGCCCGACGCGTCGACGAAGACCGCCCGGTCGGCATCCCCGTCGTGCGCGACCCCCAGGTCGGCGCCGGCGTCGGGGACGAACTTCCGGAGGTCGGCGAGGTGCTCGAACGTCGGCTCGGAGAGGTGCCCGGGGAACGTGCCGTCCAGGTGCCCGTTGAGGCTGACGACCCGGCACCCGAGGCGCCGCAAGAGCGGAGGACTCGTTGGCACGGAGGCGCCGTTGCCGCAGTCGAGGACGACGTGGAACCGGCGGGCCCGCAGCCGGTGGACATCGACCTGCCGCAGGATCCCGTCGACGTACCATCGCCCGCCGTCGGACCGCGAGGAGATCTCGCCGATGCGATCGTACGGGACCGTGGCGCCGCGGTCGACCGCCGCCGCGGCCTCGATCGCCTCCTCGGTCTCGCGCGTCGCTTCGAGGCCGTCCGCCGCGATGCACTTGAGACCGTTGAACTCGGGAGGATTGTGGGACGCGGTGACGATCACCGCCATCTGGGCCTCGAGGTGCGGCACGTTGTACTGGATCGCCGGCGTCGGGAGGACCCCGAGCTCGACGACCTGGTGACCCGCGAGGGCGAGGGTCGCGCTGACGATCCGCGCGAAGGCCGGGCTCGAGGTCCTCCCGTCCCATCCGACCAGGATCGGGGGCCCCACGGGCGTCGTCGCGGCGATGGCGCTCGCGACGCGCGTGACGAACGGGGCGGTCAACTGCTGCCCGACGACCTCGCGAATGCCGTTGGTGCCGAACAGACGCACGAGGACCCCCTCGGATGCGGCGGCGAGGGGAGGGCGTGTATATTACGGGCAACCGTAAAGCGACCCGGCCGGGTCGCCCGACGTGGCGGCTCCCCGACTCCTCGCGGACGAGATGGTCGGCCGCCTGGCCCGGTACCTGCGCATGATGGGGGCCGACACCGTCTACGCGCGAGGGTGGACGGACGACGAGATCGTCCGGCGGGCGGCCGAAGAGGGGCGGACGGTCGTGACCCGGGACCGAGCGCTCGCGCGCCGTGCGGGATCGGCGCTCCTGCTCTCGAGTCCGCGCCTGGAGGACCAGGTGCGCGAGGTCCGATCGGCGTTTCCCGCCCTAGACCCCAACCTGCGGTTCGACCGCTGCACGGTCTGTAACGGCCGGCTCCAGCCGTACGCACCCTCGCCGGTAGAGCCCGCCGGTCGGACGGGGGAGACCGACCTCGCTCGCCCGGGCGTGGCCCGGTTCCGCTGCGCGGAATGCGGTCATCTCTACTGGGAGGGAAGCCACACCGAGGCGATCCGTCGCCGGCTCCGCGCGTGGGGCGACCCGGGGGCGAACGCGTGACGCTCCTTCTGGTCGAAACGTCGGGCGAGAGCGCGGCTCTGGCGCGGGCCGAGGCGATCGCCGCGTCCGAGGCGCTGGGTGGCCGAGTCGCGGACCCGGACCGCTCGCTCGTGGGCCTGACCCCCGTCGAGATCCCGGACCGGACCGACCCCCGCGACCTCGCCGGCCGGCTGGCGCTCGCGCGGCGTTGCCTGGTGTTCCGGGCCCCGTCCGACGCCCGCGAGACGTGGCTGCGGACCGCGGGCACTTCGGGCGAGAGCGCCGCGGTTCGCCGGCTCGGGCGTCCGAGCTCGGGCGGCGGCGACCCCGAGGTCCTCGCGGCGGGCCGTGCCTACAAGGACGGCGGCGGGCGGATCGACCTCGAACGGCCCGACCTCCGCTTCTGGCTCGCGGCCGACCCCGGGGGACGGAGCGTGCTCCTCGAGGAGCTCGCCGCCGTCGACCGTCCGGCGATCGCCGCTCGTCGGATGCCGAGGCTCCCGTACCAGCGCCCGGTCGCGCTGCCTCCCCGGCTCGCCCGCGCCGCCGCGAATCTCGCCCGGGTCCGCCCCGGGGACCGCATCGTCGATCCGTTCGTCGGGACGGGGGCGCTGCTCGCGGAGGCCGGCCTCTTCGGGGGACGGTTGTACGGGATCGACCGCGACCCCGAGATGGTGCGCGGTGCGCTCCGGAACCTCGCCCACCTCGGAGTGCACGCCGAGGAGCTCGTCGTCGGCGATGCCGGAACGAGCGATTTCTCGGACCCGGACTCCCCGATCGATGCCGTGCTCACCGACCCCCCGTACGGCCGGGCGTCCAGCACCGGGGGCGAGGGGAGCGCCGAGCTCGTCGCCCGGGTCCTGCCGCGGTGGACGGATCGAGTCCGGCCCGGAGGACGACGGGTCGTGATCGCGGGCGGACCGGTTCCGGCGCCGGGCGACGGCTGGCGCGAGATCGCGCGGGTCCCGCTGCGGGTCCACCGGAGCTTGACCCGGACGTTCTACGTGCACGAGCGCGGGACGGGCTAGTTAGGTCCACTGGGCGCTGAACGACGCGCTCACGTAGCCGCCGGTCGAGGGCGCGCACGGCTCCGCCGCGTTCCAGCCCACGACCACGAGGAGCGCGGAACCCGCGTTCGAGAACGTCATCACGATCGGCGCGGAGCTTCCGGCGGTCGACGAGGCGTTGAGGGTCACGTACTCGGCCTCCGGGAGCGAGAAATTCGCGCCGTGCTGCGTGAGCGTCCCGCCGTCCGGGAAGTGGAAGACCCAGGTGGAGTTCGCGGCCCACGCGGCGAGGGCGGAACCGGTGAGGTAGTGCGATAAATTCCCTGGACCGGCGACGGAGACGTTCGTCACCGAGTAGCCGAAGAGGAACGCGTGGGCGACCGGGTCCTGGTTCGTGACCTGGATCGAGAGGTTCGCCGAGATCGCGGCGCCGGGCGGCGGCCCGACCGTGGTCGCGATCGCCGGTCCGATGCCGATGTCGCCGGGCGGTGTCGCGAGGGGCGTCAGGACGAACCCGGAGAGCAGCACGCCCGCGACGCACGCCCCGACGACGTACCGCTTCACGTCGAGCGGGGAGCGGTCGTTGAGCGGCGGCGGGTGCCGCGCCCCGAGCACGAGGATCAGGATCGCGAAGATGATCCAGCCCGAATAGAAGTAGATCCCGATCGCGAGGAGGAAGATCACGATCGCGTAGCTGAAGTACCGGGAGCGGTCGCCGAGCAGCGCCCGGAACACGTGGCCCCCGTCGAGCTGGCCGGCGGGCAGGAGGTTGATCGCCGTGACGAGGATCCCGACCCAGCCGGCGAGGGCGAGCGGGGAGAGGCTGACGAGCGACGGCGGGAAGAAGGCGGAGAGGGCCAGCCAGAACAAGGGCGTGCCGACGAGCAGGTTCCCGTAGCTGACCCCGAGGATCGTCGGTCCGCAGTACGTGAGGGGCACGACCGGAGCGTGGAGGCTCAGGTAGAGACCCGCGACCGCGATCGGGATCGAGGCGGCGAACCCCGCGAGCGGGCCGGCGGCGCCGATGTCGAAGAGCGCCTTCTTGTCCGGGAACGGCTCGCGGATGCTGATGAACGCGCCGAACGTGCCGAAGAGGAACGGCGGGGGCACCGGGACGAAGTACGGCAGCGACGCCTCGACGTGATGCCGGCGGGCCACGACGTAGTGCGCCGATTCGTGGAGACCGAGGATCGCCATCACGGGGAGGCCGAAGTAGAGCCAGCCCCAGCCGAGGTCGGACCACCCGAGGGAGTTCCCGCCGACGTAGACGAGCCAGATGAGCGAGCCCGCGAACGCGGTCGTGGCGATCGTCGCGCCGAGCAGGAGGAGGTTCACCCAGACCCGCGACGGTCCGACGTTGGGCCGGCGGACGACCTCGATGAACTCCTCGCCCGACTGCTGGCGCAAGAGCGGGACGTAGTTCCGGGTCCACAGCTCCCGGCGCAACGCGTCGAAACGCGACTCGAGGTTCGCGGGCTCAGTGTGCACCGCGAACAGGACCGACTGGGGCCCGACGCGCGTTTCGTAGACGGGAAAGTACGTGCTGACGAGCGCCTTCAGCCGGTCGAGCTCGGAGGAGGCGCCCGAGGAGGGCAGCGGGCCGGCGGCGGAGGCCATCGCTCAGCCTCCGGAGCTGCCCGAGGCCGTTTTCCTCAGGCGACGGGCCCGCTCCTTCGCCCCGTAGCCGGTCGATGCCTCGAGGAACCGATTGTATCGCGCGATCGTCTCGACCGCGACCGCTTCGGGGACCTTCGGGTTCATCACGAGCTCCACCGCGAGCTCCCGCCCGTCGCCCCGCACGACGAGCCGGTCGATCGCGCCCCAGCGCGCGGTGACGGTCGGGCCGTCCACCTCCGCCGCGTCGAAGTGCGCCCGGGCGAGGTCGGCGAGGGCGGCCGCCGCGAGGTTCTTGCGGTGCGTCGGCCGGACGGGGTACTTCTGCACGGCGACCGGTCGAGCCCGGCGCTCGATAAAACGTTCTCCGGCGCGGGGCGCCGGGCGGAGTCCCTCAGACGGTCTCGATCTCGATGCGAACCCGGTACCCGCGCAGCCGCCGCGTGATCTCGTCCGAGAGGTCGAGGATCTGCTCGCGGTTGGCCGGACCCTGCCAGTCGTAGACGAAGTCGTAGTTCCCCTGCGTCGGCACGAACCCCGAGCTCCGCAGACGGTCCGCGATCTCGCTCGGCTTCGCCCCCTCGCTGTCGAAGGTGACGCGCAGGTACGTCTCCATCGCCGCGCCCAGCGTCGCCGGGCTTAAAGGGGTTCGCGACGCGCGCGCCCGAGATACGCGGCGAGCTCCCCGGCGAGCGCCGCCGGGCTCGGTGCCGCCAGGCGCACGGTCGCGAGCTCGAGCGCCGGGGCGGCCACCGCGACGCGACGGCCGGAGGGAGAGCCCCGATCGACCGCGAGCGCGAGCTCGTGGAGCGCGGCTCCCTTCCGGGCGGAGGCGGAGGCGCTTCGTCCGAACGGGACCGCCTCGATCCGGCTCCGCGGGAACACCCGACGCACCGCGGCCCGCACCGGCCCGAGGTCCTCGGGCCGTCGGACGGAGACCGCGACGGAGATCGGAGCGCGACGGCGTCCCGCCCGGTCGATCGCGCCCGAGCGGATGCGGCGGGAGCTCACCGGCTCGAGGTCGTCGCCGAGCACGAGCGGAACGGTGAGCAAGGGTACCGTGCGTCGCCCGAGGCGACGGCGCTCCGCGTTCACGCGCCGCCCCCCGGCGAGGGTGTCAGCGGAGACGACCAGCGCGTCGACCCCGTCCTCGACCGACCGGCCGAACGCGTTCTCGAGCGGGACGATCGTCCAGCGGGAGCAGGCGTACCGCGCGGCGAGCCAGCGCGCGAGGGCGCGGCGTCGGGCGCCGAACGTCGCGATCCGTTCGCGGTCGGGCTTCGGATGCGCGGCGAGGTACCGGTCGGTCGTCAGCCCGATCGCGACGGTGCGGCCGGCCCGGAACGCCGTGGCGAGGAGCGCCTCGTGCCCGACGTGCAGGCGGTCGAACGTCCCCCCGAGGACGACCCGACCGAACCGCCGCACGGTGCCCCCGCTAGTGGTACGCGAGGACCAGCACGATCACGAGGAACGCCATGATCCCGTAGATGAGGTACGTGAGGTTCCGCCGGCTCTGGAGCGCGGCCTCGCGCCGGGCGCGGCAGGCCTTGCTGCACGTCTCCTCGCCGGGCGGGCAGACCTTCCCGCAGACCTTGCAGTGACGGTGATCTTCGGGCACGGCCGTACGACGAGCCGCGACAGAGGCTTATCGTTGTCCCGCCCGGCGCGCGCCTACGTCGAGCGCCGGGCCCGCCGCCGGTCGATCGGTTCCGGCGGGGCCTCGTCGCCCTCGGGGTCCATCGGGTTGACCGGGTCGTCCTCGAGCGGGGCGAACGCGGGGCGGCTGCGCAGCGGGCCGACGCCGGGCTCCCCCGTGTTCATCGCCGCGGTCCGAGCGCGACGGAGCGACCGGGCCGCCGCGTCCGTGGGCGGCGCGTCGACGTCGTCGGAGACCGCCATCTGCCGGACGAAGTTGAGCCAGATCCGGCCCTGGTGCGCGATCGCGCCCTCCATCCGGTCCCGGAGCTCGGTCGTCTGCTCGAGCATCTCCCCCTCGAGCCGGCGCAGTTCGCGCGAGAACTCCCGGCGGAACTCCTTGAGGCGGGCGTCGGCCGCGGCCGAGGGCCCACCGGCCTTCTGGATCTCCTCGACCTTGAGCCAGGTGTTGCGGACGAGCGGTACCATCCGGTCGGACATCACCTGCAGGCGCCGGTCGAGCTCCTCGAGCTCGCGGCGCACCGCGCGTTCGACCTCCTGGATGGCGCTCTCGCGCTGCTGGAGGCGGGTCTCGACCTGCCCGAGGCGACCCGCCGCGACCTCGTTCTGGGTCTCGAGGCGCTTCGCGACCTCGGCGACCCGCGCGTCGAG
>JASHVA010000172.1 GCA_030039715.1 Thermoplasmata archaeon
GGCGCTCGACGCGTTCGTCGCCTCCTCGCAGGAGCGCGTGACGGGCGAGGTCGCGCTCAAGCTCTACAAGGGCAGCGCGAAGGTCGTCGGGCGCCGCTCCCCGTTCTCGATCTACCAGCACAGTCTCGCGACGTACTCGACCGGCGACCGGTTCCGCCCCGAGATGTCGGAGGGGTTCATCTACGTCTGGGGACTGCCCGCGCGGACCTGGGCCGCGATCGGCGCCTCGCCGGCCGCGCCGTCGCCGCGGGCGGCGAAGTACCGCCCGTAGCGAGGATTCCGGTCGATGCCTGCGATGAGTGAGCGCACGCCCGCGCCGTCGTACGTCCGGACCCCGTCCGCGGCGTTCCTGCGGTCGCTCGCCGTCGACCGTCCGCTGGCCCGATACGACCTCGCCGGCTCGGTCGCGCACGTCGAGATGCTCGGTTCGGCCGGGCTGCTCTCCGCGGCCGAGGTCGCGAGCCTCGTCGGCGGGTTGCGCCAGATCGCTCGCGAGATCGCGGGCGGCACGTTCCCGTGGCGGGACGACCTCGAGGACGTCCACACCAACGTCGAGGTGCGGCTGACCGAGCTCGTCGGGCCGGTCGGCGGCAAGGTCCACACGGCCCGAAGCCGCAACGACCAGGTCGCGCTCGACGAGCGGCTCTTCCTCCGCGCCGCCGTCGCGTCGGTGGGCGCCTCGCTCGCCGACCTCTCGGCCGCGCTTCTCGTCCGCGCCGCGGGCGCGCTCGAGGTCCCGATGCCGGGGTACACCCATCTCCAGCGGGCCCAGCCGATCACGGTCGGCCACTGGTTGCTCGCGCATTTCTGGCGGTTCGAGCGGGACCTCGACCGCCTCCTTGCGACCGCCCGGCGGGCTGACGTCTCGCCGCTCGGCGCCGGCGCCCTCGCGGGCTCCACGCTCCCGATCGACCCGGCGCGCGTCGCGGCGCGCCTAGGCTTCTCGGCCGCTTTCGAGAACTCGCTCGATGCGGTCAGCGACCGCGACCCGCTCGCGGAGCTGCTCTTCGACCTCGCGCTCGCCGGGGTCCACGCGAGCGCGCTCGGCGAGGAGATCGTCCTGTTCGCCTCGAAGGAGTTCGGCTTCGTCGCGCGCACGCCGGCCCTCGGGTCGGGCAGCAGCCAGATGCCGCAGAAGCGGAACCCCGACGTCGCGGAGCTCGTCCGGGGGAAGGCCGGCCGGCAGATCGGCGACCTCGTCGCGCTGCTCTCCACGCTGAAGGGGCTGCCGCTCGCCTACGACCGGGACCTCCAGGAGGACAAGGCGCCGGTGCTCGATTCCCTTACGACCGCGACGGACGTGCTCGGCGCGCTCGCCCCGCTCGTCGCCGCCCTCGAGTTCGACGGCGTTCGGCTCGCGGAGGCCGCCCAGGACCCCGAGCTCTACGCGACCGACGCCGCGGAGCGCCGCGCGGCCGCCGGCGTGCCGTTCCGAGAGGCGCACGCGGAGGTCGCCCGGACGCTGGGCACGACGGACCCCGCGTCCCCGCCCGACCCGCTCGCGGCGGTCGCGCTCCGGTCCGCCCCCGGAGGCCCCGCGCCCGCGACCGTTCGCCAGCAGCTCGCGCACGCCCGGACGCGGCTCGCCGCGCATCGGGATTCGCTCTCCTCGCTCGCCCGGAAGGTCGAGCTCGTCGAGGATTTGTTGAACGAGGGACCACGATGACACAGTGCCCAGAGTGCGAAGCGGAAGTGGACGAGAACGACAAGGTGCTGGGGGAGGTCTTCCCCTGCCCGGACTGCGGTACGGAGCTCGAGGTGTTCGGGACCGCGCCGTTCGCCGTGCAACCGGCCCCGAAGGAAGCCGAGGATTGGGGTGAGTGACGGCTTTCGGCTCGGGGTCTTCTACACGATCGTCCGGCCCGAGGAGAAGTGGATCCTCGCGGCCGCGGAGTCGCGGGGCCTCGCGGTCGTCCGCATCGATGACGGCGAGGTGACGTTCGGCCTCGACCGGCCCGACGTCACGGCCGACGTCGTCCTCAACCGCTCCGTCAGCCACACGCGCTCGCTCTATGCGACCCGCTGCTTCGCCCACTACGGCATCCCGACGGTCAACGCTCCCGATGTCGTGGAGGTCGCGGGCGACAAGGTGCTCGCCTCGCTCCGGCTCGCCGAGCGCGGCGTGCCGACGCCGAAGACCGTCATCGCGCTCTCGCCCGAGGCCGCGCTGAAAGCGCTCGAGCGCGTCGGTTACCCTGCGGTCCTGAAGCCGGCCGTCGGCTCGTGGGGCCGCCTGATGGCGAAGGTCCGCTCGCCCGAGGAGGCCGAGCAGATCATCGAGCACAAGAGCGCGCTCGGTGCGCCGATCCACTCGGTCTTCTACGTCCAGGAATTCGTCCCCAAGCCCGAACGCGACCTCCGGGTCTTCGTCGTCGGGGACCGGGTCGTTGCCGGAATGGTCCGCCGCTCGAGCGACTGGCGGACGAACGCCGCCCGCGGCGGCACGACCGAGGCGCTCCCGATCTCGGAGGAGCTCGCCGAGCTCTCCCGGCGGGCGGCGGAGGCGATGGGCGGCGGCGTCCTCGCGGTCGACCTCATGGAGTCGCCGCAGGGGCTCGTGGTGCACGAGGTGAACCCGACGCCGGAATTCAAGGCGCTCACGGCCGCGACCGGCGCGGACGTGGCCGGCGCGATCGTCGACTACACGGTCGGGGTCGGGCGCCGATGAAGGCCGCGGTCGTCGGCGGATCCGGGTACGTCGGCGGCGAGCTCCTCCGCCTTCTCCTCCGGCACCCCGAGGTCGAGGTCGTGCAGGTCACGTCCGACTCGATGGCCGGAAAGGCGGTCGGACGCGCCCACCCGAACCTTCGGCGAGCGACCGAGCTCCTCTTCGTGCCCCACTCCGCGCTCGACTCAGCGGACGTCACGTTCCTCGCCACGCCGCACGGCGAGGCGATGGCGAGAGTGCCGGAGCTCCTCGACCGCGGGGGGATCGTGATCGACCTCTCGGCCGACTATCGCCTGCGGGACGCGCGGCGGTATCCCGAGTACTACCGGACCGAGCACGCGCACCCCGAGCTCCTCGCGGAGGCGGTGTACGGCCTCCCCGAGCTGCATCGCGAGGCGCTCCGCTCCGCCCGGCTCATCGCGGTCCCGGGCTGCATCGCCACCGCCTCGATCCTTGCGCTCCATCCGCTCGTGCGGTCCGGCCTCCTCGCGCCGCGCGCGGTCGTGGTCGACGCGAAGAGCGGCTCGTCGGCGAGCGGGCAGGAGCCCGGCCCGGCGGGCTCGCACGCCGAGCGCTCGGGCGTGATGCGCGCGTACGCGCCGGCGGGCCACCGTCACACGGCCGAGATCGAACAGGAGACCGGCGTCACCGTCGCCCTCTCCTGCCACGCGGTCGAGGCAGTGCGCGGCGTCCTCGCGACCGTCCACGCGTTCGTCGCGCGCCCGGTCGAGGAGAAGGAGCTGTGGCGGACGTATCGGGCGGCGTACGGGAAGGAACCGTTCGTGCGGCTCGTCCACGAGTCGGAGGGAATCCACCGCGAGCCCGAACCGAAGATCCTCGCCGGCACGAACTTCTGCGATGTCGGCTTCGCCGCCGATCCGCACGCCGAACGCGTCGTGGCGATCGCGGCGCTCGACAACCTCATGAAGGGGGCCGCGGGCAACGCCGTCCAGTGCCTCAATGTCCGGGCCGGCTGGCCCGAGACGACCGGCCTCGATTTCCTCGGCCTCCATCCGCTCTGAGGGCCTTCGATGACGATCGTGGTGAAGGTGGGGGGCGCCGCCGGCAACTCGCTCGAAGAGGTGCTCGACGACCTCGCCGGACGCCGCGACTACGTGCTCGTCCACGGTGGCTCGGAGCGCGTCGATCGGCTCGGCGAGGCGCTGGGGCGCCCCGCCCAGTACTACACGGCGCCGAGCGGGGTGGTGTCGCGACGGAGCGACCCCGCCCATCTCGAGGTCGTCGTGCTCGCGCTCGCGGGCGCGGTGCAGACGGAGATCGTCGCCCGCCTCTTCGCCCGCGGCGTGCGGGCGATCGGGCTCTCGGGCGTCGACGCCGGACTCCTCCTCGCCCGGCGGAAGGAAGGGGCGCGCGAGGTCGTCGACGGTCGGGTCCTCCGCGTGGCGGACGACCGGTCCGGCCGGGTGGAGCGCGTGGACGCCGCGCTCCTCGAGAGCCTCCTCGGGCTCGGGCTCGTGCCGGTCGTCGGTCCCCCCGCCGTCACCGCGACGGGGGAGGTCGTGAACGTCGACGCCGACCGAGTGGCGGCGGAGATCGCGGTCGCGCTCGGTGCCGAAACGCTGCTGCTGCTGACGAACGTGGCGGGGGTGCTGCGGGACCGGGACGACGCGGCGTCCCGGGTCGCGACCGTCGGGCGCGATGCCATCGACACGGTGCTCCCGCTCGCCGAGGGCCGCATGCGGAAGAAAGTCCTCGCCGCCCAGACCGCCCTCGCGGGCGGGGTCGGCCGGGTCGTCATCGCCTCGTCGTCGGGAAGTTCGCCCGTCGCCCGGGCGCTCGCGGGCGACGGGACGGTGTTCGCATGACCGAGCCGTCGCCGTCCGCCGAGTTCGCGGGCACCGCCCAGCGACCCCTCTCGATCGTCCGCGCGGACGGGGCGGGGCTGTTCGATGAGACCGGGCGGCGGTTCGTGGACCTCGGTGCGACGCACGGCGCCGGTAGCCTGGGGGCCGCGAACCCCGAAGTGGCGGCCGCGATCGCGACCCAGGCTCGTTCGCTCCTCTACCTCGGCTCCGGCTATCGCTCGCCCGTCCGGGCGGCGTTCCTCGAGAAGCTGCTCGGGCTGCTGCCGCCGTCGTTCGGGCGCGTCTTCCTCTCCAACTCCGGCACGGAAGCGGTCGAGGCCGGGATCAAGATCGCCCGGAGCGCGACCGGTCGAACGAAGGTCGTCGCCGCGCGGCGCGGGTTCCACGGACGGACGATGGGATCGCTCAGCGCCACCTGGAGGAAGGAGCTCAGGGAGCCGTTCGAGCCCCTCGTCCCCGGCTTCGAGCACGTCCCGTTCAACGACCCGACGGCCCTCGAGTCGGCGGTCGACGACGCGACCGCGCTCGTGCTGCTCGAGCCGGTGCAGGGAGAGGGCGGCGTCCACGTCGCGACCGAGGAGTTCCTGCGAGCGGCCCGGGCGGCCTGCGACCGGACCGGGTCGCTCCTCGCGTTCGACGAGGTCCAGACCGGCGTCGCGCGCACGGGCCGGCTCTTCGCCTTCCAGCGATGGAACGTCGTGCCCGACCTCCTCCTGCTCGCGAAGTCGCTCGCCGGCGGGGTCCCGATCGGCGCGACCGTCACGACCCGCGAGGTCGAAGGGCGTTTCCGCGGGAGCCACCACTCGACGTTCGGGGGCAACCCGCTCGCCTGCGCCGCGGGCCTCGCCGCGCTCGACTTCGTCGTGCGCGAGCGCCTCGCCGAACGGGCGGAGCGACTCGGCGACGTCGCCCGTCGACGCCTCGCGCGTCTTCCCGCCGAGCGCGTCCGCGAGGTCCGGGGCCTGGGCCTCCTCCTCGGGATCGAGCTGCGAGAGAAGGTCGCTCCGTACCTCGCCGCCCTCGAGGCCCGGGGGTTCCTCGCGATCGCGGCGGGCGCGACGGTGCTGCGGCTCCTCCCTCCCCTCGTCATCGAGGAGCGAGACTGGGACGCGGGACTCTCGGCGATCGAGGAGGTGGTGGCCCACGGAGGCCGGTGACGTCCTCCTCCGTCTGGTCTCCCGCTACAGCCCCTCGGGAAGAGAGCGGAGCGCCGTGCGCGAGTTTCGGCGGCTCGCCCGGGCGCTCGGGTACGCGACTTCGGTCGACCGCGCCGGCAACGGCTTCGCTCGCCGGGGCCGGGGTCGGCCCCACATCCTGTTCCTCGGCCACATCGACACGGTCGAGGGCCGCCGGCCGGTCCGACGACGCGCCGGACGCATCCACGGCCGGGGCTCGGTCGACGCGAAGGGGGCGCTCGCCGCCGCCCTCTGGGCGGGCCGCGACTTCGCCGGGCCCGGCCAGGTCACGATCGTGGCGGCGGTCGGCGAGGAGGCCGACAGTCGGGGGGCCCGGCACCTCGTCCACCGGCCGGCCCCGGACTTCGTCCTGGTCGGAGAGCCGAGCGGCTGGGACGGCGTGACGATCGGCTACAAGGGGGAGCTCCAGCTCGTCGCGACGTTCCGGGGCCGCCGGACGCACTACTCGAGCCCCGCCCCGACGACGACCGACGTCGCGCTCGACTGGACCGCGGCCGTACGGGGACTCGCCGTCGCGCGGCACACCGAGTCGCTGTTCGCTTCGCTGACCGCGAAGACGGTCGCGGTCGAGACGCGCCGACGGGGCGATGCGGAGACGACCCGGGTGACCGTC
>JASHVA010000001.1 GCA_030039715.1 Thermoplasmata archaeon
GAGCTCCTCCCGCTCGACTCGCTCGACGCGGTGGTCGTGACGCACGCCCACCTCGACCACTGTGGGCTCGTTCCGGTCCTCCTCAAGTACGGGTACAAGGGGCCGATCTTCTGCACCGCCCCGACGCGCGACCTCATGACGCTCATGCTCCTCGACGCGATCAAGGTCGTCAACCAGGAGGCCCGACGCGGCCTCTACGACTCGGCGAACGTCCGCGAGCTCGTCTGGAGGACGATCCCGCTGCGCTGGGGGGAGACGACCGACATCGCTCCCGACATCCGTCTCACGATGCACAACGCGGGCCACATCCTCGGCTCGTCGATCTGCCACTTCCACCTCGGGGACGGCGACCACAACCTCGCCTACTCCGGGGACATCAAGTTCGAGCGGAGCTGGCTCTTCAACCCCGCCACGAACCGGTTCCCCCGGCTCGAGACCCTCGTCCTCGAGTCGACGTACGGCGGCTACCGAGACATCCAACCGAGCCGCCAGCAGGCGACCGAGCAGTTCAGCGAGCTCGCGACGAAGATCCTCTCCCGGAACGGCCACCTGGTCGTCCCGGTCTTCGCGGTGGGCCGCTCGCAGGAGGTGATGCTCGTCCTCGAGGAGCGGATGCGCGAGGGGAAGATCCCGCGCGTTCCGGTCTACCTCGACGGGATGATCTTCGAGGCGACGGCGATCCATACCGCCTACCCCGAGTTCCTCAACAGCCAGCTCCGCACGCAGATCTTCCAGCAGGGCGACAACCCGTTCCTCTCCGACGTCTTCCGCCGCGTCGACTCCTCCGCGATGCGGATCGGCATCGTCGACTCGAAGGAGCCGTGCATCGTCCTCGCCACCTCGGGGATGATGAGCGGCGGGCCGGTGATGGAGTACTTCCGGGGCTGGGCGCCCGACGAGAAGAACGGCCTCCTGTTCGTGGGGTACCAGGCCGAGGGCACGTTCGGCAAGCGCCTCCAGCGGGGGCTCTCCGAGGCGTCGTTCGTCGACGGACCCCGCCAGGCGTCCGTGCCGGTCCGCCTCGAGATCGCGACGATCGAAGGGTTCTCGGGTCACTCGGACCGAGTGCAGCTGATGAACTACGTCGCCTCGCTCGACCCGCGACCGCGGACGATCATCCTAAACCACGGCGAGGAGTCGAAGACGATCGACCTCTCCTCGAGCCTCCACAAGCGGTTCAACCTCGAGTCGCGCGCCCCGTACAACCTCGAGGCGATCCGAGTCCTGTGAGGGCCTCGGACGGCTTGCGCATAAAACGAGACGAAACGATTTATAGCCGCGGACCGCCGGAGATTTAGAGCGGTTCCGCTTGGCCCTGGGAACCGAATCGATGGCAACTCCCTCCCGGCGTTTCCTCATCCTCGGCCTCGACGGCGGGACGTTCGACCTCCTCGACCCGTTGATGGCCGCCGGGGAGCTCCCGTTCCTTCAGTCGATGGTCTCGCGCGGCGTGCGCGCTCCGCTCACGTCCGTCTATCCCGCGAAGACGATCCCGGCATGGTACTCGTTCGCGACGGGCCGGGACCCGGGCGAACTCGGGATCTACGGCTTCACCGAGCCGACCGCCGAGCCCGGCCGCTCGAAGCTCGTCGCCACGTTCCGCCCGACCGAGGCGATGTGGGACCGCCTGAGCCGCCAGGGCCGCAAGGTCGGCGTCGTCAACTTCCCGCTGCTCGCCGGCTATCCCCTCCACGGATTCGTCGTGCCGGGGATGTTCAGCCAGCGGTCGGTGACCTATCCGCGCGAACTCTCCGCCGAGATCGAGGGGACCCTCGGCGCCCCGTACCCCCCCGAGCTCCCCACGTATCGGGAGTCGGAGCGGGCCGAGTGGCTCGGCGAAGCGAGAGAGTACATCGTGCGCCGGGGGCGGACCGCGGCGTCGCTCGCGCGCCGGTACGCGCCCGACTTCCTCTTCACGCTGTTCCGGGAGACCGACCGGGTCGAGCACCAGTTCTGGCCCGAGCTCAATCGGCCCGTCGCGGAGATCCCCGAGGACCTGCGTCAGTTCTGGCGCACGGTGGACGCCGCTTGCCGTGAGGTCGACTCGGCGTTCCGCGCGAGCGGCGGGCCGGCCGTCACGCTGGTCGTGAGCGACCACGGGCACGGCGCGATCCAGTCGGACTTCCTCACGAATCGATGGCTCGAGAACGAGGGATACCTCGTCTTCCGCGGGGACGCCGACTTCTCGGGACGGAACCTCCTCGCCCGGATGATCCTCTGGTCGCAGCGGCTCGGCCTCGGCCGGCTGCTCGCCAAACCGGTCGCGAACGTCCTGCGCGGCGGGCGGGCCGAGTCGATCTCGCACCTCCTGAGCGGAGCCGCCTCGTTCGAGGAGGTCGCGGAGCGGATCGACTGGAAGCGGACGGTCGCCTACTCCTACCCGGTCCCGGAGGGGATCTACCTCAATCTCCGCAACCCCGAGCTCTCGGGCGAGCGTCGCGAGGCGGTCGTCGCCGAGATCCGCCGTCGCCTCGAGGCGTATCCGGAGGCGCACATCGAGGTCCTCGAACCGCGCTCGATCTACCACGGCCGCGTCCTCGGACGGGCCCCCGAGCTCCTGATCCGGGTCGACGAGATGCGCACCGAGCCCCGGATGGACTTCGGCTACCCGGACCCCCTGATCCGGGAGCGGCCCGAGTTCTTCTACGGCTGCGGCACGCACCGGATGGACGGGATCCTGATCGGCGCGGGCGACGGTGTCGCCCCCGCGTCCGGCGGGGAACCGCTGAGCCTGCTCGACATCGCGCCGACCGTCCTCGAAGGGATGGGCGTCCCCGCGCCCCCGGGCCTCGCGGGCCGGTCGTTCGGCCGACGCCTCGGGCTCGCGGCGTGAACGACCCGCCGACCCCAACGTTTTTCGGCGAGGGCCGCTAGCCGCCGGCGATGGCGTCCCGGACGGTCGACGTCGTCGCCGCCGGGCCGGCGTCCTCCGACCCGTACGACCCGGCCGCCCCCGCCTGGGCGCTCGCCGCGGCCCTGGCCGCGGGCGGGGACTCGGTCGCGGTGCTGCACCCCGAGGGTCCCGCCGGTGCAGTGGCGCCCGCCGGGCTCTCCGACGTGCCGGTCGACGTTCCCGTCCGGCGACCCGGCGCCGCGGTCGAGAGCGCCGGCTACGCCTCCGCGGCCGCACGGCGGATCCGCTCGACCGCGGAGCTCGTCCTCCGCGACCCCGCGGGGCTCGGCCGGCTCGGCCTTCGACGCGGGGCCGGACGGGGACCGGTGCTGGCGGGGTTCGTCCACGAGGTCGAGCTCACGGCGTACGACCGAGAACGAGGGAGCCGCTCGCGGACCGGCGTCCGCGACCGGCTCGATCATTGGCTCGACCGCCGCTCGGTCCGCCGCCTCGAGGCGGCATCGCTCGGCGAGGCGGACCGGCTCTTCTACGACGCTCCCGGCGCCCCGGCCGAGGTCGGCCGAGCCTACGGGATCCCCGAGCGAAAATTTCGGGCGGCGATGCCGGCGGTCGCCGGGCCGCCCGAACTCCCATCCCGCGAGGAGTCCCGCGCGAGCTTCCGCGTGCCGGCCGATGTTCCCGTCGTCGCGCTGCTCGCTCCGTCCGACCGGCCCGAGCCGGCCGGCGCGGACCTCGCGCGCGAGGCGTTCCGGCGAGTCCGCTCGTTCTTCCCGGGGGCGCGCCTGGTGGTCGCCGGCGCGACGGTCCCGGCCGACTCGGGCGTGGCGGTCGCCCCGTCGCGCGACCTCGCCACGTTCTCCCGGGCGATCTCGGCGGCGGACGTCGTCGTCGCCCCGCGCCGTGCGCCGGGCTTCGACCCCGGCCTCGTCCTCGCCCTCCGGGCCGGTCGGGCGGCGATCGTCGGCCCGGCCGTCCGCTTTCCGCTCGATCCGGCGGGCGCCGTGCGGGCGGTCCCGACGGACGACCCGGGCGAACTCGCCTCCGTGCTCGCGGAACTGCTCGCGGACCCGGCCGCGCGCCGCGAGCTCGGCCTCGCCGCCGCCCGGTACGCCGCACCGTTCGATCCCGAGCGCGTCCGGGACGTCGTGCTCGCCGCCACGGCGGTCGGGGCCGGTTGACGGTTCACGGGAGCGGCTCGTCGAGCCGCCACTCCCGGAACCCCCGGCCTCCCGACGCACGGCGGACCTCCCGAACGACCCCCTCCCACGGGATCGACTCGGGGACCGTCCCGGCCTCGAGCGCGTCGAGGAGGCGAAGGAACCGGGCCCGGAGCTCGGCGAACGGGTCGTCCCCGCCGGGCTCCGCCCACGGCCGCGCGGCGCGCACGACCGTGACGCCGGTACCGCGCCGCGCCCACCAGACGCCGACCGGGGCGGCCCGGCCCGCGGCGGTGGCGTGCGCGAGCCGCCAGGCCGCCCGCTCCGAGGCGAGCACGACCGCGACCCAGTTCCCCCAGGCGCGGCGCCGGAGCGCCTGCTCCAGCACGGTGCGGGTCCCCGCGACCTTCGCCTCGACGAGCCCGACCTCCGCACCCCGCCGGGCGACCAGGTCGAAGTAGTCGCGCCCGTCGGGGTTCACCCAGACGCGGAATCCGTCGGCCTCGAGGTGGCGGCGCGCCGCGGCGACGATCTCCGACTCGCGCGGCCGGCGCGAGCGGGCGCCGACCGGCGCGCTCACGTGCCCGTCCGCAGGAACCAGTGGTCGAGGCGGGCGCGGGGGAACCGAACGAGGATCGGGCGTCCGTGGGGGCAGGAGTACGCGCGCTCGGGGAGCTCGTAGAGCGCCCGGAGCACCCGGCGGAACTCCGACGGCTCGACCGTGTCCCCCGCCCGGATCGCCGCGTGGCAGGCGATCGACGCCGCGACCCGGTCCTCGAGGCCCGCGCCGACGACGGCGCGACCGCCCTCGGAGAGCTCGTCGAGCAGCGCCCGGAGCGTCTCGGGCCGGGCCCGCCGCCCACGGTACGACGGCACGGACCGGACCCGGTAGGTTTCGGGCCCGAACGGTTCGACCTCGTAGCCGGCGCGCGCCACGTCGTCGGCGTGCGCGCGCAGCGTCTCCCGCTGCGCGGGCGTGAGTTCGAGCGCGACCGGCTCGACGAGCGCCTGCCGGGCGAGGGCGCCGTCGCGCCGGAGCGCCTCGAAGACCACCCGCTCGCTCGCGGCGTGCTGGTCGATCAGGACGAGGCCGTCCTCCGACTCCGCGATCCAGTACGTGGCGTTGTAGCAGCCGATGAGCGACAGCGCCGGGTGGCCGCTCGTGGCGGCCACCTCGAGCGACGGGGGCGCGGGCAGGTCGTCGAGCCGCGCCTGCACCGGGGCCGCCGCGGGCGGCCCGGACCCGACCGCCGGGCGGTCGGGCGGACGGGTGGGCCCGACCGGCCCCCGCTCGGGGGAGAGGTCGGCGACCTGCGGGGCGGCGAGCAGCGCCTCTCGGACCCGGATCCGCACGGCGTCGAGGAGCTCGCGCTCGCGGGCGAACCGGACCTCCCGCTTCGTGGGGTGGACGTTCACGTCGACGCGCGGCGCCTCGAGCTCGAGATGCAGGACGCCGACGGGGAACCGCCCGCGCGGGAGGCGGTCCGCGTACGCCGCGCGGACCGCCTGGGCCATCGGGCGGGAGACGATCGTTCGCCCGTTGACGGAGAGGAAGAGCCCGGTGCTCGTCGCCGCGGCGGTCGTCGGCCGGCCGAGGACCCCTCGCACCGTGCCGCCCGGCACCGGACCCGCGACGGCGATGCCGTCCCGCAAGAGCCCGGGGCCGAGCACCCGCGCGGCGGCGTCCTCGATCCGGGCGGCGGCCGGCAGCGTCGCCACGGGGCGGCCGTCCGCCTCGATGCGGTAGGTGACGCTCGGCCGCGCGACGTAGAGGCGCTCGACGGTGCGGACGACCTCGACCTGCTCGGCCGCCGGCGACTTGAGGAACTTCCGCCGCGCGGGGGTGCGGAAGAAGAGGTCCGCCACCTCGACCGTCGTGCCGATCGCGCGAGGGGCGGAGTACCGGCCTTCGACCGCACCCCCCGAGACCGCGATCCCCTCCGCGACCTCGCGGTCCGGCGGACGGGAGAGTAGGCGGAGCCGGGCGACGGCCCCGATCGCGGCGAGCGCCTCGCCGCGGAACCCGAGCGAGTCGATCTCCTCGACCGGCCCCTCCGGCGCGATCTTGCTCGTGGCGTGACGCTCGACCGCGAGCTCGAGCTCCTTCGGCGGGATCCCGGCGCCGTTGTCGGCGACCTCGATCGCCGTCCGGCCCCCGCCCTCGATCCGCACGGTCACCTCGGTCGCCGCCGCGTCGAGGGAGTTCTCGATGAGCTCCTTCACGACCGAGGCGGGTCGCTCGACGACCTCACCGGCGGCGATCCGCTCGACGGTCGCCGGGTTCAGCCGGCGGATCGGCCGCCGCTCGCCGGGTCGGGCGCTCAATCCGCGCCCCCGGGCGGCGGTCGGTCGCCCCGGGCCCGCTGCCGAAGCTCCTCGAGCTTCCGGTGCGCCTCGATCGGCGTGAGTCGCTCGAGTTCGAGCTCGGCGAGTTCGCGGCGGAACGGGTCGTCCGGCTCCGCCGCGGCGGGGAGGAGGACCCCTTGCGTGTACCGAGCGCCCCGCGGGCTGCGTCGACGGGAGGACGGTGCTCCGACGTCGGCCGACTCGAGCCGTTTCAGGAGGCGTTCCGCCTCCGCGAGGACGCCGTCGGGCAGGCCCGCGAGCCGGGCGACGTGGATCCCGTAGCTCCGGTCCGTGCCCCCCGGCACGAGGCGGTGGAGGAAGACGATCCCGTCCGGCCCCTCGCGCACCGCGAGGTGGGCGTTCCGCGCGCCC
>JASHVA010000173.1 GCA_030039715.1 Thermoplasmata archaeon
CGGCTTCGCCTCGACCTTTCGAACCATCTCTTCGAGCTCGTCGCCCTCGAAGCCCCAGTTCCGGAAGATCGTGCGGACCTCCTCCCGCTCCATGTCGGGAATCGAGCGCATCTCCTCGAGCTCGCGCCGGCGCTCCGCTTCGTAGACCCG
The DNA here is from genome assembly GCA_030039715.1 of Thermoplasmata archaeon. Classification (GTDB taxonomy): domain Archaea; phylum Thermoplasmatota; class Thermoplasmata; order Lutacidiplasmatales; family UBA184; genus Lutacidiplasma. The sequence goes on from JASHVA010000173.1 coordinate 151, forward strand.
GCGGCGGGCGAGCGTCGAGGTGTAGGCCACCGCTCCCATCGATACCGACTCGGCGCCGAGCGCGGCGAGTGCCCCGATGATGATCAGGGTCGAGTCGTTCGTGGCCGCCGAGAGACCGAGCAGGATGCCGAGCACGTTGACGAGGCCGTCCTGGCTCCCCAGGATGAAGTCGGAGAGGAGGCCGGGGCGGATGTGCTGCTCGTGCTTCGCGACCATCCGGGGGGCGAGACCGACGCACGGCGCGTTAAGACGGTGGCGCACCCGGAGGTGCCCCCAAGTGGCGCGCGCGTTCGCAAACGCCTAAATCCGCGCTCGGGTCCGTACGTCCATCAGCCGAGGCCCCGACTCCGTGAACGCTCCTACCCCGTCCCCCGCTTCCTCGCCGTCCGGCTCTCGTGCCGTCGAGACGGCCGTGCTCGTCCTCACGACGATCGGGACGCTCATGGTCGCGGTCGACAGCACGATCGTGATCCTGGCGCTGCCGACGATGGCGCGCGACCTCGTGTCGCCCCTCTCCACGATCATCTGGACGATCCTGATCTACCTCCTCATCACCGCCGCGATGACGACCCAGGCCGGTCGGCTCGGCGACATGTTCGGCCGCGCGGGGATCTACAACCTCGGCTTCGCGATCTTCACGATCGGCTCCGCGGCCTCGGGCTTCGCCCCTGGCGCCGAGACGCTGATCATCGCCCGCGCCGTCCAGGCGGTTGGCGGAGCCCTGGTCTTCGCGAACTCGGGAGCGCTCATCGCCGCCGTCTTCCCGCCCGAGCGTCGAGGCCGGGCGTTCGGATTCCTCGTGTTCGGTTGGAGCGTCGGCGCGATCCTCGGTATCCTGCTCGGCGGCGTGGTCACGACCGAGCTCGGCTGGCGGTACATCTTCTTCATCAACATCCCGATCGGCGTGGTCGCGGTCGCCCTCGGCCTACGCACGCTCCCGAAGAGCGTCCCCCAGCGGGCCGCCTTCGACTACGTCGGCTTCGTCCTCTTCTCGGCCCTGCTCGCCCTCGTCTGCTACGGCCTGATCGAGATTGCCGTGTTCGGAGTCTCGGCCCTGAACGTCGCCTACCTCGTGGTCGGCCTCGCCCTCGCCCCGGTATTCGTCTACGCCGAACTCCGCATACCGCAGCCGATGCTCGAGCTGCGGGCGCTGCGGAACCGCATCCTCGGCTTCTCCTTGCTCGCCGGCCTCTTCCAGGCGCTCGGGTACCTCTCCGTGATCTTTCTCCTCACGATGTACCTTCAGGGCCTCCGCGGCCTGAACCCGCTCAACGCGTCGCTCCTGCTCGTGCCCGGCTATCTGCTCGGCGCGATGGTCGGGCCATGGATGGGGAGTCGGGTCGACCGGCGAGGAGCCCGCACGCTCGCGACCCTCGGCATCGTGCTGATGGCGGTCGCGGTCCTCGCCTACTCGCAGCTCACGATCGATTCCTGGCTCGGCTTCATCCCGATCATCTCGCTCATCACCGGCGTCGGGAGCGGCATGTTCTACCCGGCGAACAACACGGCGATCATGAGCCAGGCCACGCCCCGGACGTTCGGGGAGATCTCGGGCCTCCGGGTCACGCTCTCGAACATCGGGACGCTCTTGAGCTTCGTACTCGCGCTCACGATCGCGTCGGCGAGCATCCCGCGGGCGCTCGCCTACGAGGTCTTCCTGGGCACGACGAACCTCGTCGGAGGGATCGGCGCGGACTTCCTCACGGGGATCCACGCGGCCCTCTACGGGTCGGTCGCGATCCTTCTCCTCGCGGCCGCCCTCTCCTGGTCGCGAGGACCGGAGTCCGCCCACCCGACGGAGGTCATCCAGGGTTCCGCCTCGAGCCCGGAGCCCGACGCTCCGTAGCCCGTCGTTCGGTCGCGCTCAGCTTCGGCGGCCGCGGAGACGCCGCTCCTGCCGCCGGGCATCGGCGAGGATCTTCGCGTGGTCGAAGGCGAGCCGACCGACCTCTTCGACCGGCACCCACGCGGCTTCCCGCGCGTCGTCGCCCCCGTGCGGAACGGCGTACCGACCGGACATCCGGAACACGACCGACGTCGTCGGATGCCGCGGGTCCCGGTTCGGGCCGGAGTAGACTCCCACGAGCCGGACGGGTCGGGCGGCGAGGCCGGTCTCCTCGCGAAGTTCTCGAACGACCGCGGACTCCACGGTCTCCCGGTACTCCACGAATCCCCCGGGGAGGGCCCATTCGCCCCGGAACGGAGGGCGACCCCGCCGGACGAGAAGGACGCGGCCCCGGGAGAACCAGACGGAGTCGACGGCGAGCGCCGGATTCCGATACCGCACGGCCACGACGGGAGGAAGACGAGCGCCGATAAGACGGCGTTCGCTCGGGTTCGACGCCGAATGCGGAAGCCGACCCCTCGTCCCGTTCCGGTGCAGGCGGACGACCTCGGCCCGGGCTCGGAAAGACCTTTAGCTCCCGGCGCCCGGGGTGAGGAGAGAGGCCCGTTCCGTGCCGACCCGACCCCACCGCAAGGGCGTCCTCACGCTGGCCGGTGAGGGGACGCGGATGCTCCCCTGGTCCCGGGGGCTTCGGAAGGAATTCCTTCCCCTCTACGACCGGGGCCTGGACGGCGCCCCCGTCCTCAAGCCGATCGCGCACGTCGTCCTCGAGTCGTTCATCGCCGCCGGAGTCTCGGACGTCACGCTCGTGGTCCGGCCTCGGGACCTTTCTCTGGTCCGGGAGTACTTCACGGTCGACCCGCCGTTCCTCGAGCGGCACCGCCACCACCCGGAGCGTCTCACGGAGACGCGACGGCTGTACGCGAAGCTGCGCGACCTGCGCCTCCGGTTCGCTCTCCAACCGCACCCGGCCGGCTTCGGCGACGCCGTCCTGAGGTCCGAGCCGTTCGTCGGTCGGGACTCGTTTCTCTTGCAGGCCAGCGACGGCATCCTCCTCGAGCCCCACCGCGGCGGGGTGCAGTCGGCCATGGCTTCGCTGCTCGCGAGAGAACGGCTGGACGCCGTCCTCCTGGTCCGGAGGGTCGCCG
>JASHVA010000174.1 GCA_030039715.1 Thermoplasmata archaeon
GCCGTACTCGCCCATCGTTCCCATCTTGACCAGGTGGGCGTCCGGGCAGACCTCCCGCATCGCGTAGAGGAGGTGGAGGGTCCCGGTGAGATTGCCAACCTGCGTTTCGACGGCGTGGTGCACGTCGATCATCGAGTAGGGGGCGGAGCGCTGCTCGGCCAGGTGCACGATCGCGTCCGGTCGCTCGGAGGCGAGCACGCGACGCACGAACTCGTAGTCGTCGAGGTCGCCCCGGTGGAAGCCGATCTCCTGACCGAGCAGCGCCTTCACCGCCGCCTGCCTCCGCGGCCAGGGCGGGATCGGAGTCGCGGACCAGCTGCCGACCTCGCGCACCCGCTTGCGCGTGACGAAGCTGTCGAGCCCGACGACCGTGTGGCCCCGCGCGATCAGGTGGAGGGCGAGCGGCCAGCCCGAATAGCCGTCGATTCCCGTGATGAGCACCTTCGCCGGGGACACGAACCGAGCATGCCCGGAGCCTACGATAAACTGTGGGGGGCATCGAATCGTCCTCTCCAAAGGGGTTAAGCCGACGGGGCCCTCCTCGCAACGGTCGCCCGTCCACCGAGGGCCGGATGGATTCGAACGAGGTCCGCATCGTCGACACGCGCGACGAGCCCCTCAAGGGGGCGATGATGGTCGTGGGTTTCCCGACGCACGGGCTCGTCGGCTCGGTCGCGGCGTCGTACCTCGTCCACACGCTCGACATGAGCCAGGTCGCCTACATGGTCAGCGAGGAGTTCCCGCCGACCGTGATCATGGAGGAGGGGGTCGTCGGGGCCCCCGTCCGCTTCTACGCGAGCAAGCTCGTCTGCGGGGTCGATCGCTCCTGCGACCAGCTCGTGGTCGTGATCGCGGACATCCAGCCGCCGCTCACCATGCTCAACCAGATGGGTCGGGTGCTCCTCGACTGGGCGGAAGGGAAGGGGATCCAGCTGGTGGTCGCGGTCGAGGGTCAGCCGATCGAGGACGAGCTGCGCGGGGACGCGCGCGTCGTCGCGATGGCGAACCGCGCGGCGGCCCCGCTGCTCGAGAAGTACCAGTTCCCCGCCGCGAACGGCGTGGTGACCGGTCTCGCCGGCGGCCTCCTGCTCGGCGCGATCGGCCGCACGACGCCGGTCCTCTGCCTCGTCGCCCAGGCCCACAAGGATTACCCGGACGCCCGGGCCGCCGCGAAGGTGATCGAGACCGTCAACCCGCTCGTCCCCCTCCTCGTCCTCGACACGAAGCCGCTGCGCGACAAGGCCCGTCAGATCGAGGCGGAAGTGAGGAAGACCCTGCAGCAGACGCGCGAGTCGATCTCGAGCATGCGCACGGCGGAGGCCGAGGGGCCGGGTGAGATGTATCGCTGACACGGCCCCGGGCCCGGCGTTCGTTCGTTTCCCCGACGACCTCCCGCCGGTCGCGCTGCGGGGATTCCGGCCGACCGACGTACCGTTCGTCGCCGCGATCGTCGCCGACGCGCTCCACGAGCACTACGACCCCTCGCTCTACCAGTCGCTGAGCACCGAGTGGCCGGACGGGTTCCTGGTGGCGGCGGACCCACGGGACGTCCCGGTCGGCTTCCTTCTCGGGGTGAGCCAGGTCGAGCGGGAGGGGCGGATCCTCATGTTCGCGGTCGACCGGGCGCACCGGACGCGCGGGGTGGGCACCCTGCTCATGAGCCACTTCATCGACCGGTGCCGGGCGCGCGGCTTCCGTCGGGTGACCCTCGAGGTTCGGGTATCGAACGCGACCGCGATCCGGTTCTACACGCGGTTCTCTTACTCGGTGACCGACCTCCTTCGGGCGTACTACTCCGACGGGGAGAACGGCTACCAGATGGCCCGGGACGTGCTCTGACCCGGCCGGGGGGCCGTGGGGAGGCGCTAAAGCCTCCGCGCCCTCGGACGGCCGATGTCTCCGGCGTGGCCGACCGCGCGTGAGTTGATGACGGCCCGACCGTCGACGCTGCCGCACGACGCGCCGATCGCGCGCGCCCTCGGCCTGATGCGCAGCCGCGGGTTCCACGAGGTGCCCGTGCTGCGGAACCGACGGCTCCTCGGGCTGATCACCTTCGAATCGATCGCCCGGCGCGCGAGCCGACCGCTCGACACGAAGGTCGAGCACATCCTCGTCCTCCCGCCCCTCATCACCCCGTCGACGAGCCTCCCCGAGGTCGCGGAGCAGCTGCTCGCAGTCGGCCTTCGGGCCGCTCCCGTCGTCGGGGCCCGCGGCGAGCTGCTCGGGGTCGTGAGCCGGACCGACCTCGTGCGGGCCCTTCCGGAAGTTCCGGACGCCCAGCGGACGCGCGTGGAGGAGATCGCGCGGGCGCCGGACCTCCTCGTGCACGAGTCCGACCTGTGCCGGCACCTGATCGGACAGATCCGGCTGCTTGAGGAGCATCCGTTGCCCGTGCTCGACCGCAAGCAGCGCCTCGTCGGCGCGGTCGGGGTCGCGGACCTGGGGAGCCTCCTCTGGCGGCCGATCGCAGCCGGCAAACGCGACGTGAAGACCGGCGGCGCCGCGCTCGACGTGGAGGTCGGGTCGATCATGCATTCCCCGGCGGTGACGGTGCCGGTCGGCACCTCCGCCGCGGCCGCGGCCCGCCGAATGTCGGAGGAGAAGGTATCGAGCGTCTTCGTCGTCGAGGACGGCCGGCCGCCGCGGACGGTCGGCCAGGCCGAGCTCCTCCAGCTCGTCGTCGGCAAGGGACGAACGGCCGCCGACCGGGGACGGGTCGAAGACGTCTACGTCGAGATCACCGGACTGCGCGGCTCGGGCGACCCCGGGCTCCTCGCCGACGTGGACCATCTGGTCGCCGCCGGTCTCAAGCGGATCGCCCAGCACGTGCGACCGACGCTGCTCAGCCTGCACTTCGCGCCGCACGCGACGCATCGGACGAGCGACCTCACGCTCGAGGCGCGCCTGCTCACCGACGACGGGATCTTCTACGCTTCGCACACGGGCTGGAACCTCCTCGCCGGCGTCTCCGACCTGCTCGGCGAGCTGGGCGAGCAGACCCGGCGAGTGCGGGAGGCGAAGCGACGGCGGGACCGGCCGTCGCGCTCGCGCGCCGTCGTGGAAGAGAGCCCGGTCGACGACCCCGACCTCGAGCGGCGGATCCGCACCGCGACCGGCGACCCGGACGAGGGGGACGAGCCGTGATCCCCGGCGGCCCGCGGAACCCGCGCGAGATGGCGCAGATGATGCGACGGCTGGGGATGACGACCGAGTCGGTCCCCGACGTAGAGGAGGTGATCGTCCGTACGCGGACGAAGGAGCACCACTTCGAGAAGCCCGAGGTGACGGTCCTCACCGTCCAGGGCGTCCGCACCTACCAGATCGTCGGCCAGCCGGTCGTGCGGCCGCGGAGCGCCGGCCCGCCGGCCGCAGCGGCGCCCGCGGCCGGCCCGGCGACGCCCGTCGGTCCACCGGAGGAGGACGTACGCCTCGTCATGGAACAGGCGAACGTTTCCCGCGAAGAGGCCGTCGAGGCGCTCTTCCAGGCGAAGGGAGAGCCGGCCGAGGCGATCATGCGGATCCTCTCTCGGGGCCGATAGGTGGACGAGCCCGACGGGCCGGTCGCTCGGGAGTGCGTGGAAGGGTATCTCTATGCGGCTCCCCCGCTCGAGCTCCTGCTCTTTCGACGGCCGCCGGCGCGGGGCCGCGTCTGGGTACCGGTGAGCGGCAAGGTCGAGGCGAGCGACCCGGACCTCGAGTCCGCCCTGCGACGGGAGCTCGAGGAGGAGACCGGCCTCGTCCGCGCGCGACGCACGATCGCTCTCGATTGGCACGTCCGGTTCCGGGCCGACAACGGCGAAGTGTGGCGGCTCCACGCCTACGGGGTCGAAGTGGACCGGAGCTTTCGGCCGCGCCTGAGCGCCGAGCACGAGGAGTACCGCTGGCTCCCGCTCGCCGAGGGCCGCCGTCTCCTCCACTTCGAGGACAACCGGACGGCCGTCGACCGGCTCGTCGAGCGGCTCGCCCCAAACGTTTAGCGGAGCGGACCGGTCGCACGCCCGAGGACGATGTCCGCCCCGTCGCGCGAGGGGACCGACGCCGGGCCGACGGTGCACGTCGTACCGACCTGGGGCGAGGCGGTGTTCGGCGCGGTCCGGGCCGCGAACCCCCGGCGGGTCGTGCTGCAGGTGCCCGCCGGACTCGTCCGCAACGCCCACGACCTCGCGGCCCAGCTCCGCGAGGCCACGGGGGCGAAGGTCACGGTCGCCGCACGGGCCTGCTTCGGAGCGTGCGACTTCCCGTCGGGAGACGAAGCCCCCCGCGCGGACCTCGCGGTCGTCCTCGGCCACGCCCCGATCCCGAACGTCCGCCTCGCTCGCCCCACGATTTTCGTCGAGATGCGGGAGCCCGGCGGGGATCCCGAGGCGCTGGC
>JASHVA010000175.1 GCA_030039715.1 Thermoplasmata archaeon
TAGACGAACGCGAGGACGGTGAGAACTCGCGCGAGCGCCCGGCGCCCGGGGTGGAAGATCCACAGGTCGAGGACGGCGAGCGCGAACAGGTAGAGGAGATACTGCTCGTAGAGGCCCCAGCGCGTCAGGAGCCACGCGGTGGTCACGAGGAGGAACGCGCGCAGAACCCCTTCCGGAGTGCCCTGGCGGAACCAGCGGGACGCGATCCATCCGCTCCCGAGCACCGCGGGGACCCAGAGGTACGACAGCGCGAAGTCGAGGTACGGCACATGGCTCAGCGTCGGATTGAGCAGGAACCCCGTCACGATCCCGACCCAGCTCATCCCGCCACCGCCGCCCCGGCTCTGCGACGCGGTGGCCGCGAGGACGTTCGTGAACCCCCAGCCGAAGGCGAGGAACACGCCGACGGTGGCGAGGACGGGGAGGGCGAGTCCGAGGAGGACGTAGGCCCGGCGAAGACCCCGCTCGGCGAACGCCTCGAGCGGGAGGAAGATCACCGTGATCCACTTCACGACGATCCCGAAGCCGTAGAGCAGTTCCCGCTCGACCGGCGACCGGGCGAGGAAGGCGAGCAGCACGAGCGCGACGACCAGGGAGTCGAACTGGCCCCAGATCGCCGAGATGATGATGGCGTACGGGAAGAACGACCAGAACGAGAGCGCGGCGAGCGCGGTCTCGCTCTTCCGCGACCAGACGGCGGCGACGCGGTGGAGCAGGTAGGCGGTCGCGACGTCCCCCAGGATCGGCGGCTGCTTCAGGAGGAAGTAGAGGACGAATCGATTCCCGCCCCCGACCGCGTCCCAGAGGCGATACAGGCCGCCGAGCAGCAGCGGGTAGAACGGCGGGTACGCCGCCGCCGGCAGGCTCTGGTTGTAGTAGGCGATGCTGACGCCGGGGATCGGCGGCCAGTAGGCGTACGGATTCTCGCCGAGAGAGACCGCGTGGCCCGTGCGGATCCAGATCTCAAAGTCGAACGGGTGCCCGGTCCAGAACGAGAACGCCTCGCGGAGGAGGAGACCGGCGAGGAGGATCTGGCTCGCGAGGCCCGACCAAGGGGGAATGGGGGCCCGCCCTCCCGTCGGGTCGTTCGCGGGCCCGTCCGCGCCGGTCATCGAGTCGCGCGACTCATCGCCGGGCAACGGTTATAAACGGCACCCGGGTCGGAGCCGCCCGCATGGGCAATATCCGGCAGACGTACATCAAGCGGGTCGCCATCGAGCTGATCCGCCACTACCCCGACGACTTTACCGGAGACTTCGCCCACAACAAGCAGAAAGTTCTCGAACTGACCGACCTCGGCGTGGCGGTCGAGGGGAAGTTCCAGGTCACGCACAAGAAGCTCGCCAATCGGATCGCCGGCTACGCGACCCGGTACGTGAAGCGGAAGCGCGGCACCTGACGGGGGCCTAGGCGCCCGGATCAGTCGAAGATCCGGAGCCCTTCCTGCAAGTGCGCGACCTCGACCGCCGTGGTCGGGCGGCCCATCAAGAGTCCGCGCGAGTTCGCCACGACGCAGGCCCCGACGATCGGGACGCCGAAGTTCGCGGTCGATCGATGGACCGGCACGCCGAGGAGCTCCTCGAGCGCCGCGGCCTCCCGTTCCGTCGTCTTCGGGTGCACGACGGCCCCGCGGTTGGTCGCGAGCCCGGCCATCCCGACGGTGCCGAGGCCGGCGAGCGTGCCCCGGTGGACCGGTACGCCGAGGGCGTCGGCGACCGCGGCGATCGCCGCGTCCGTGAACTCCGGATGGACGAGGGCGCCGTGGTCGTTGGCGAGCACGTTGTTCCCCATCGCGTTCTGCCGCTGACGGACGACCGACACCGCCCCGAACGCCTCGAGCGCGCGCCGCTCCTCGGGGTCGACCTCGTCGCCCACGACGACGCCGCGCGAGTTGAGCGCGACCAGCGAGCCCACGACCTCGCTCTCCGCGACGGTGCTGCGCACGAGGCGAACGCCGAGGGCCCGCTCGACCTCCCGCTCGGTGGGGCCGTTCGTCGTCGGCGGGACGAGCGCGATCGACTCGGCCGCCCGGAGGTAGACGCCGAGGTAGGGGCTTCCGCCGAAGAGCGTTCGACCGACCGGCACGCGAGCCCTCGCTGGCCCCCGGACTAGTCGGCCGCGAGCAGGTCGACCTCGATGAGTCCGTCCTCGAAGCGGATCGCCTTGACCCGCACGTACGACGGAATGTGCTGGATGCCGCGCTCCCAGAGATGCTCGTTGAGGCGCGGGTCGATCCAAACGTCCTCCGGCTGACCCTTCATGTGACGGACGACGAACCGCCGGACGGTCTCGACCGCATGGCCCGCCCGTCGCCGCCGGCTCGGCTGGTGCTGGCTCGCCCGTAGCGGGATGACGTACTCGCGCTCCAGCTCCTCGCCGCGCCGTTCCGTCTTCTTCTTCGGGGGCATCGCTCGCTCCGACCTCTCGACTAGCGGTGGAGGTGGCCCCGCTTCCAGGAGTGGCGCTTCGGATGGCGCACGACGCGTCGGTTCGTTCGCTGCATCACCCACGCGGGGACCCGCCGGTTCCCCTTCACGAGGCGGAAGAGGCGGGTCTTGCGCGCGAGGCTCTTTCTCCGGTTCGCCATCGATTCGTCCTCTAGCGTCGCGTGATCGTGATCTCACGCCGTTCGGGCATGAGCCGCTCGAGCAGCGAGCGCAGCGTCGCGTCGTCGACCTGACGCTGGAGCCGCCCGGATGCGGCGAGCTGGAGGAGCTGCTGCTCGACCGCCGCGGCGACGTCCGGTTTCGCGAGCCGGATCCGCCCGAGGCGTTCGCGGGCTTCGGGGGTGAGGATGCGGCGGAGCGCCTCGGCCCGCTCGGCGTCCCGCCGCGCCATCTCGGCCTCCTGGGCAGCGTACGCCTGCGGATTCGCCGCCTGGGCGAGCTGCTCCTGCTGGAGCTGCTGCAGCCGTCGGCGCCGCAGTTCGGCCAGTTCGGAATCCTCGCCCTGAGCCATCGGCCAACTCCCTCACCTAGCGTACGGTCGTCACAGGTACTTGGCGAGTTCGGGTCGCTCGGCGGCGAGCGACTTAAGCACGTCTCGGGAGACGGCATCGAGGAGCCGCGCTCCTTCCGCGCTGACCCGCCGGCCCTGGGTCTTGTAGGGCTGCAGCAAACCGGCCTTCTCGAGCTGGTGGACAATCTCCCGGAGGATGGAACGAGAGCCGCTCCGGGCGTGGTACGGTGCGCTCCCCCGGTCCTTCTTCCCGCCGTATTCGGCGCTCAGCCGCTCGATCCCGATGTGGCCCTGGAGGTAGACCTTGCGCAGCACGGACGCGCTCCGGAGGTACCACCAGTCGGTCTGTGTCGGCGCACGCTCCTTGTGGACGCCGGTCTTGACGAACGTCGCCCACGGGGGCGGCTGGACGGCGCCTCGGCTGCGCAGCTCCGTCGCGAGCCGGGGTAGGAGTTTCGAAGGGGGTACGTCGTTCGGGTGGGTCATGGGGTGGCGCGGCCACCCGGCCTGCCTATTTAAAGACGAACGGGCGGAACGTCTCGGCGAGCGTGCGGCCGCCGTCCGGCGCGGTAGCTCGACCGTGCGAGTGCGCGAGCGCGTTAACTATTCCGCCCGCCGTAGCCACTACGGTAGAGACGCGAAAGCGTCCGGTCCCGCATCGATGACGACGGCGGCGTTACTGCTCAGCGGAGGCGCCTCCACCCGGTTCGGCGGCTATCCGAAGGCCCTGGTCGCGACCGGGGAACGGTCCGCCGTCCGTCGGATGGCCGAGATCGCGCTCGAGGAGGGACTCGACCCGATCGTCGTGGTCGTGGGCCCCCATCACCACCCGATCGCCGACGCGCTCCGCGGGATCGACGTCGAACTGGTCGACTCGGAAAACTGGGTCGAGGGGCGGACGGCGTCAGTACAGTCCGGGCTCCGGGCGATTCCGCCGTCGCACGACGTGCTGCTCTGGCCGGTCGACCACCCGTTCGTCTCGGGGCGCACGATCGAGCGGCTCGGCGCCGCGCGGGACACCGACGACCTCGGCCTCTGGTTCATCCCGACGTATCGCGACGCCAACGGCCATCCGGTCCTGTGGAAGGAACGGGTCCGCGAGGAAGTGCTCGAGCTGCGGCCCGACGCGCCGATCCGTGCGCTCATCCCCGAGCTCGGTCCCCAGGTGCGCCGGGTCGCGGTCGACGATCCGGGCGTCCTCGCCAACATCGACACCCCCGAGGCGTACCGCGAGGCGTACGACGCCTGGCTCGCGCGCCGGGAGGACTGATGGACCGGCGGCTCACGCGGGAAGCCCTGCGGCTCATGGAGCTGCACCAGCCGTTCGTCCGGGCGACGGTGGTGCGCACGACCGGTTCCGTGCCGGGGAAGCTCGGGGCCTCGATGATCGTGCGCGCCGACGGATCGTTCACGGGGACCGTGGGCGGCGCCGCGCTCGAGGAACGCGTGAAGGAGCTCGCCGCGGACGCATTCCGCGACGGAGGCGGCGACCTCCACCACTTCGACCTCCAGGCGTGGAAGACCGGTGGTCTTCCGAGCCTGTGCGGAGGGTCGGTCGACATCGCGATCGAGTATGTGCCGGCACGGCCGAACCTCCTCCTCTGGGGCGGGGGGCACGTGGCGCACGCGCTGGCGGCGCTCCTCCCGACGCTCGAGTACGACTACAGCGTCGCGGACGACCGCCCGGAATGGGTCGGCGTCGACCGGTTCCCCACCGCCGAACGCCGCGAGGTCGTCGCGCCCGCCGACCTCTGGTCGGTCTTCGAACCGGCCTCGTTCACTCACCTCTACCTCCTGGGGTACGACGCGCTGAAGGACCTCGAGGCGCTCGCCGTCTCCCTCGATCGATTCCCGAATCAGATCGGTCTCATCGCGAGCGCGGCCAAGCGGGAGCACCTCTTCGCCAAGCTGCGCGAACGCGGCTACTCCCGCGAAGCGCTGGCTCGTGTCCGCTCCCCCGTCGGGTTACCGATCGGCGCGGAGAGTCCGAGCGAGATCGCGGTGAGCATCGTCGCGGAGATCGTCGAAGGAATGCACCCGCCGGATCGGGCCCGCGCGCGGCCGAGCGAGCCGAGCGTGCGGGCGGAGGGCGATGTCGTCCACCGAACTCCTTAGGTTCCGACTCAACGGCCAGCCGGTCGAGACCCCGTGCCCGGCGCCCCGCATCCTGCTCGATCTCGTGCGCGAGGACCTCGAGCTGACGGGCACGAAGCGCGGCTGCGACCTCGGCACCTGTGGCTGCTGCACGGTCCTCGTCGACGGAAGACCGACGCTGAGCTGTCTCACGCTCGCCCGGCTGGTCGAGGGTCGGGACGTGACGACGATCGAGGGCCTCTCCCCGGCGCAGGGCCTCTCGCCGGTGCAGGCCGCGTTCGTGGCCCACGGTGCGACCCAATGCGGGTTCTGCACGCCCGGGTTCGTCGTGACGGCCACGGCGCTCCTCAAGGAACATCCGCACCCTTCCCGGGAGGAGATCGTCCGAGGGCTCTCGGGCAACCTGTGCCGCTGCACGGGGTACACCAAGATCATCGAAGCGGTCGAGGCGGCCGCCCGGGGCGGCGACTGAGATGGCGAGCGCCGAACGACCCGAGTACCGGCTCCTCGGCGGGCGGATCCCGTACGTCGAGGGTCCGCTCAAGGTCACCGGCCGGGCCGAGTACACGGACGACATCCGGCGCCCCGGTATGCTGGTCGCGCGGCTCCTCCGGAGCCCGTGGCCGCACGCCCGGTTCCGGTCGGTCGACGTGAGCGCGGCCCGCGCGCTCCCCGGCGTCTTCGCCGTGCTGACGGGCGAGAAGTACCCCACGCCGTTCGGCGTCCTCCCCATCACGCACGACGAGACGGCCATCGCGGTCGACAAGGCGCGATACACGGGCGACATCATCGCGGCGGTCGCCGCGCAGGACGAGCTCACCGCCGAAGCCGCGCTGGCGCTCGTCCGCTTCGATGTCGACCCGCTCCCAGAGTACTCCGACCCCCGGACCGGGATCGCTCGGGTCGCGGAGCCGATCCACGCACGCGGTCTGAACGGCTCGAACGTCCAGAAGGAGGTCGTCCAACATTTCGGCGACGTCGACGCGGCGTTCGCGCACGCCGCCGCGAGCGTGCGCGTTCGGGGGACGTTCGCGGGCGTGACGCACGCCTTCACCGAACCGATGGCGACGATCGCGGAGGCGACCCCCGACGGCCGGCTCACGGTCTGGAGCGCGACGCAGGTCCCGCACTACCTCCACCGATCGTTGTCGGAGGTGCTCGGACTACCGATGCACCGGATCCGGGTCATCAAGCCCGAGGTCGGGGGCGGATTCGGCGGGAAGTCCGACCCCCTCCCGCACGAGATCGTCTGCGCGGCCCTTGCCCTCGAAACCGGTCGGCCGGTGAAGCTCCTGTTCGACCGGGAGGACGTCTTCTACACGAACCACGGGCGACACCCGACGCAGAACGACGTGCGGATCGCGGTGGACGCCGACGGAAAGATCCTCGCCTACGACATCGAGGCGCTGATCGACGGCGGTGCGTGGAGCTCGTTCGGCACCGTGACGACGTACTACAACGGCGTCCTCTCGATGGGGCCGTACCGGGTGCCGAACTTCCGGTACAAGGGTCGGCGCGTCTACACGAACCGCCCGCCGTCCGGCGCCATGCGCGCGCACGGAGGCACGAACATCCGGTACTCGGTCGAGGTCGCCCTCGACGAGCTCGCCGAGCGACTCGAGAAGGACCCGTTCGACCTCCGGGCCGAGAACGCGCTGCCGCCGAACTCCACGACCGTGAACGAGTTTCGGATCACCTCCACCTCGTTTCTGAAGTGCCTCGCGGCCGCGCGGGAACGCAGCGGCTGGGACGAGAAGTTCCGCCGCCTCCCGTACGGCCGGGGGGTCGGCCTCGGCTGCGGCTTCTACATCTCGGGCTCGAACAGCCCGATCCACTTCACCCCGAAGATGCCCCAGTCGACGGTCCATCTCAAGGTCGACATGGACGGCGGGATCGCCGTCCACTCGATGCAGGCCGACATCGGACAGGGTTCGAACACGCTCCTCGCCGCGATCGTCGCCGAGGTGCTCGGCGTCGACCTCGCGCGCGTCCACGTCCAGCGCGTCGACTCCGACGTGAGCCCGATCGACCTCGG
>JASHVA010000176.1 GCA_030039715.1 Thermoplasmata archaeon
GCGCGGTCCTTGCGCGCCGACTGGAACCAGGGGTGCTCGCTCGAGATGTGGTTCGTGACGAGGTCGCCGATCACGCGCAGGCCGCGCCCGTGGGCGGCCTCCACGACCCGGTCGAGGTCGTCGATCGTGCCGAGGCGGGGGTCGACCTCGTAGTGCCCCGAGATGTCGTAGCCGTCGTCGTTCCACGGCGACCGGTAGAACGGCAGCAGCCAGAGCGCGCCGACGCCGAGGTCGGCGAGGTAGTCGAGTTTCTGGAGGACGCCGGGAAGGTCGCCGATCCCGTCCCCGTTCGAGTCGGAGAACGAGCGGACCGAGAGCTCGTAGAAGACGACGGTACGGAACCAGTCCGGGCTCCGCAGGTCGGACTCCGTCGGGACCATGCGCTCGACTCCTTCACCGGCAGCGGCTTGTAAGGTGTTTGCTCGAGGAAACTCAGGCCGGCTTCGGGAGGGGCGCGGCGATGGCCGCGACGGCGTCGAACAGCCGGGCCGCGGAGGCGGGGTCCCGTGACGCGGGGTCGCCGGCGTGCGCCCGACGCCCGGAGAAATATTCTCCCGTGACGGTGGCGATCGACGGGTCCTCCGCGACGAAGACGGGAGTGTCGGCGCCTCGCGCGACGCTCTTCCCGAAGAGCGCGCCGAGGAACCGGAACGCGGTCCGGGTCGCCCCGCCGTTGTTGAGCGCGAAGCCGGAGTGGACGAACCCGGGATGCACGGCATTGACCGTGACCCCGGTGCCCGCGAACCGCCGAGCGAACTCCCGGGTCAGTAGGATCAGCTCGAGCTTCGAGCGGCCGTAGACCGAGAACCCGGAGAACTGCTCGGCCGACTGGAGATCGTCGAACCGCACGCGCTGACGTCGGTGCGCGGCCGAGGCGACATTGACGACCCGCGCCGGCGCGCTCGCCTTCAGTCGCTCGGCGAGGAGGCTCGTCAAGAGGAACGGGGCGAGAACGTTGAGCGCGAAGGTGCGCTCGAGTCCGTCGGTCGTCACCTCCCGGCGTCGGAAGTACGCCCCGGCGTTGTTGACGAGCACGTGGATCTTCGGGTACCTCGCGAGGAGGGTCGCAGCCAACCCCCGGACCTCACCCACGGCGGCGAGGTCGTTCACCTCGACGGCTTCGACGCGCGGGTTGCCGGTGGCGCGCGTAATCCCGGCGGCGGCCGCTGCGACGCGCGCGCTTCCGCGGCCGACCACGACCACGTCAAAACCGTCGGCCGCCAGGCGGCGCGCGACCTCGTGGCCGATCCCCGACGTCGCTCCGGTCACGACCGCCCGCCGACCGGTGCCCAGGGGCCCCGGGATCGAGTTCACGCCCGCTCCTCCGGCCGTCTAGACTCCGACGGACATTTGGCCTGCTCGGTTCACGAAAGGCGGTACTCGCGCCGTCGGGAGTCGTGGAGGGAGACCGACTCCTGAACGAGACCCTGCTTACGGAGCGAGTCGAGCGCGCTTTGGACCGTCCGCCGGGGCAATCGGGACATCTGGGCGAGCTGCGACTGGTCGAGACCGTGGTAGGTCTCCAGGAGGAAAAAGAGGAACTTCGCCGCGGGGGGCCCGGCGACCGCCTTCGCGGTGCGGATGGCGCCGAACGTTTCCCCCCGAAGGCCGAGGCGTTCCGTCGCCAGGGGCGCGACCGACCGCAGTGCGACGTTCCCGAGGTTCACGTCCGCCCCGAGCTCACGGATCAGCGCTACCTGCTGTGACTCCTGCGGGGCCTCGAGGATCAGCTCCTCGGCGGGGTGCTCCGCGAGGATCGACCGGACCCAGTCCCACTTGATGGCGCCCTCGCTGTCGAAGATCCCGACGCCGCGGCCGGACTCCCGGCTCTCCACGATCACCTTGCGCGGCCGTTGCGCGCGGGCGTGGGTGATCTGGGAGATCGTCTCCTTCAGGGACAGCTGGTAGTGCGTGTCCTTCTTGCCGACCTCGATGAAGAAGTCGATGCTACGTTCGCGAGCCTCGGTCGCGAGATGCTCGATCTGAGTGGGCGAGAGCTCGATGATCCCGCTCGAGATCTCGACGACGTCGAATCCGAGCTCCCGCGCCTCGTCCATGAACGGGCCGACCTGGTCCCGGGTCACCGCGTACTCGAGGAGCGTTCCGCCCGTCGAGACCTCGACGCCGACGTCCCGCCAGCGCTTGACCCGCTCGCGGACGAGCTCGCGTCGCAACAGGAGAGGCAGTCCCCAGCCGATCTTCGCGAAGTCGACGTACGGGGCGAGGTAGCCGATCTCGTCGTCGTGCTGCGGCACCAGCCGGTCAAGGACGTGGGTGACCCCGGTCGATCGAGGTCGGGCCACCGGGGCCACGTCCGCCGGAAAGAACGTCTTCTTCGCCTTCTTGGAAGCAATAGTTGCCATGATTTCCCTCACTCCGCCGCAGGATTTGTCTCCGTTCGACCGACTGCGGATGATAAGCTGAGCGGTCCGGGCGAGCCCGCTCGGTTCTCGGGCGCCCGCGCGCGAGCGTTATCGTGCGCGACCGGTCGGGTCGCCGATGGCGGGTCCGCCGCAGCGCATCCTGGCGATCGGTCTCGACTCCGTGCCCCCGAGCCTCCTGTTCGATCGGTTCCTGCCGCTGATGCCGAACGTTCAGCGGCTCCTCGCCCGGTCCTCGTACGGGACCCTGCGGAGCACCGATCCGCCGATCACCGTGCCCGCGTGGGCCGTCATGTTCTCGGGCATGGACCCGGGGACGCTCGGCCTGTACGGCTTCCGCCACCGCCGACCGGGATCGTACTTCGACCAGTACCTCCCGACGTCGCGCACGCCGCTCGAGCCGATGATCTGGGAACGGCTCTCTCGGGCGGGCCGGCGGGTCTGCGTGATCGGGATGCCGCCGGGGTACCCGCCGCCCCGGGTGAACGGCGTCTACATCTCCGACTTCCTGACGCCCCCGTCCGCGACCGATTTCGTGTTTCCGGCCGGCTTCACCGACGAGGTGCAGCGCCTGGCGGACGGCTACGAGTTCGATGTCGCGTTTCGCGCGGATGACCGGGAACGAATCGGCGACGCGCTCCCGCGGCTCACCCGGAAGCACTTCGCCGTCGCGCGCGCACTCTGGGCCCGAGAGACGTGGGACTTTTTCGGCCTGCACGAGATCGCACCGGACCGCCTCCACCACACCTTCTGGAAGTACTTCGACCAAGACCACCCCCGCTACGAACCGAACGCCCGGTTCCGCGAGTTCGTCGACTCGTACTACCGGACCCTCGACCACGAGATCGGCGCTCTCCTCGAGCTGGTGCCTCGCGACGTGCGCGTCCTGCTCCTCTCCGATCACGGTAGCCAAGCAATGGCGGGCGGCTTCGCGATCAACGATTGGCTCATCGCGAAGGGCTACCTCGTCCTCCGAGGTGCACGACCGCCGCCCGCCACCCCGCTCGAGAAGGCGTCGATCGACTGGCCCCGGACCCGAGTCTGGGGGGCGGGAGGGTACTACGCGCGGCTCTTCTACAACCTCCGCGGCCGCGAGGCGGACGGAGCGCTCGAACCGGCCGACGCACCCGCGCTAGCTTCGGAACTTCGGACCGAGCTGGCCAAAGTGCGTCGTCCCGACGGCGCCCTCCTCGGGGCCGAGGTTCGTGCCCCGCGGGAGATCTACCGCGCCGTGCGTGGCGACGCGCCCGATCTCATGGCCTACTTTGGCGGGATCGCTTGGCGCTCGGTGGGGACGCTGGGCTACGACTCCTGGTTTCTCGCGGAGAACGACACCGGGCCGGACGACGCCGTCCACTCGTTCGAGGGAATCTATTCGATCTCGACGCCGGAGCGGGGGGCGGGCTCGCGCGGTCCGGAGCAGTCGATTCTCGATATCGGTCCCACCCTGCTCGAGCTCGCGGGCATCGATCCGCCGGCCAACATGCAGGGCCGCGTCATCCATCATTTCCGGTGAGCCGGCGGGCGGAGTCACGGCTTTACCGCCTGCCCTCGTGGGTGCCGGACGTGGACGACGCGATCCCGTTCGAGCGGTACCGGGGCGGCCATATCGTCTCGGTGCCGGCGGTCCTCGCCGGCACGGAGCCGGCTCGCTTCGTGCTCGATACCGGCATCGGATGCGCCCTCATCTCGGAGGAAACCTGCCGACGCCACGGCTGGGCTCCGACCGGCGAGTCGGTCGGCGGCCAACGGATGTCCGGGCAAACGGTGTCTGTGCCGATCGTCCGGCTGCCGTCACTGTCGGTGGGCTCCGTCCGCCGAGAGAATGTGCCGGCGGGGGTGTATCCGGGCGCGGTATTCTTTCCCCCGGACGCCGGCATCGCGGGCTTCATTCCGGCCCAGTTTTTCGAGCCGTGGCCGTTCGCGATCAATTCCGTCACCCGGACGGTGCGGGTAATCCGATCGAACTCTCCGGACTCACACCTCGGCGTCGGGGTGGAGGCGCCGATCGAGGTGCGACGTCGAGGTTTCGAGGTGACGTTGTTCCTCGATCTCCGCCTGCCCTCAGGTCGGGTCGCCCACCTGGAGGTCGATACCGGCTCGGACAACCTCATCCTGCATTCTCGGTACATGCGTGAGCTGGGCGTCGATCCTGATCGACCGGGGGTCCGTACGATCCGGGGCAAGGACGAGACCGGCTACGAGTACGTCCGCTCCTCGGCCGAGGTCCGCGGCGAGTTCAGCGTCGCCGCGGCCCCGAGCGTGGCGCAGCGCGATCCGACCGTGGTCTTCCAGACGATCATCCACGACGGGCTCATCGGTGACCGGTTCCTGCGATCGTTCGACGTGACGTATGACCTGGCCCGCGCCCGCCTGATCTTCGCCGACCCCTCGACCTGACGGGACGGTGGGCCCTCCCGACAAACGCCAAGAAGGTGGGTCGTGTCCGCGCCGCGTCCCATGAGTTCCTCGACGGCGCCCGGGTTCTG
>JASHVA010000177.1 GCA_030039715.1 Thermoplasmata archaeon
GAGCCCGGCCGACTGGAACTGATTGATCACGTACTCCGCGGCCCGCCGATATCCGGGGCTACCGGTCTCCCGGCCCTCCATCTCGTCGTTCGCGAGGCCCTGGACGTGGGACCACCAGCGTTGGCCCAAGGCTTCCCAGTTTCGCTTGCCTTTCGGTGAGCCCCCGGTCCCCTGTGTCGGCACGCCGTTCGCGAGGCACGGAGCCTCTTAGCTACCACCGGTGCCGAGCCGCGAGAGCGGCCGAGCGCCTTCCGCGTCGGGCGGGGCCCGGCGGGGATCGACCCGCGCCGGCTCCGTGGGAGGCCGCCGGCGGTCGGGCGCCCCTCAGGTGAGGCTGAAGGTGTTCCCGGACTCGGTCCACTCGTCCAAAACCTCGTCGTAGACGAGCACGGCGTAGATACTGGGAGCAGCGGTTGCGGGAACGGTCAGCTTGCACGAGAAAGAGCCCGCGGAACTGATCGTGAAGGAATTCGAGCAGCCCACGGACAGCGTCGGTTCTGCTTGGCTCGAGGGAACTAAGGAGAACACGAGCGCCGTTGCGTCGTTCGGGTCAAACCCGGTCCCTTTGACGGTCACCGTGCCACCCGGCGCCACCCTCAACGACGACGGAGCCGTGATGGTGAGCGCGGACGAGAGAACCGTGTACGTGTTGGAGGTCTGCGCGTAGACGGCCGGGCTTCCACCCGTGACGAACACGTAGTACCCCGCGACCTGAGCGGCGGTGGCGGGGACCGTGAACTGGCAATTGAAGGTCCCGGCGCTCGTGATCGTCAGCGGACTGGAACACGAGATCTCAAGGTCCGGAGCTCCCGGCTGTACCTGGCTGAAGTAGAACGTCATTCCTGTCGTCTCGCTCGGGTCGAAGAACGTTCCTTGGACCGTCACCGTGCCACCGACGGGACCCTCCAGCGACGCGGGCCGCGTGAAGGTGAGCGCGGGAGACATCACGGTGTACGGCTGTTCCGCGATCACCGACACGGACGGATCGCTCCCCAGCACCTGCACGTAGTACCCCCCCGGAGCCGTCGTCGACGGGACGGAGAATTGGCAGGTGAATCCCCCCGCAGCGGAGATGGTCAGGGTGTTGGCGCAGGCCACTTCGATGTAGACCGCCGGGGAGTACTGGAACAGGAAGAACATGAGCGAGGACGCGTCCGCGGTGTCGAAACCCGTGCCCTTCAGGGTCACGGATCCGCCCACAGGGCCCTGGAGCGACGCCGGACTGGAGATCCGTACGGCCGGCGCGAGGACGGAGAACGTGTTTCCCGAATAGGCGAACTCCTCGGGGTACTGCTTTGCGTCGATGACCTGCACCCAGTAGGTGCCGGCCGTCGTCCCTTGAGGGACCGTGAGGGTGCACGCGAACGCGCCGGCCTTTGATATTACGGGCGGAGTGAGACAACTCGTCCCAAAGTCCCCGATCGTGCTCGAGAAGAAGCTGAACTGAAGGAAGTAACCGTCGCCCGGTATCCAACCGGCGCCGCTCACCTTCACGGAGGCGCCGACCGGACCTGTCAGCGACGCGGGGGCCGTGATGGTTACCGTCGGCGGGATCGCGAAATACAATGGATTCGACCAGTCGCCGGTGGCCCCATCTTGCGCCGCCAGCTCGATCGTGGTTCCGGGCGCCGCGTTCGCGGGCACGGTGAACGTGCAGACGAATCCCCCGCTACTGTTGGGGGAGATCAGGTCCCCGTTGCTCTCTTGGTCGCAGTCCGAGCCTCCCGTCGGAGTGAGCACCACGGGACCCGCCACTTGTTCCACGAACGCGGCCGACGGCGGAGGACTGAACCCGGCCCCGGTGATCGTGTAGGTCGATCCGGCCGCCCCACTGCTCGGGCTGACCGAGATCGTCGGCTGGATGATCACTTCGAACGGCGTCGGGGCGGCGATGGTGCCGTCCGCGGAGGTATGCGCCGTCACCACGTAGTCGCCGGCCGCAGCCGCCGGGATCGTCAACGTACAGCTGAAGATCCCGTCGGCGGGGACGTAGACGACCCCGCCGACCCCCTCGTTGCAGGCGTAGTATGTCGAATCGAAACCCGGGACGACGCCGTCGCCCGCGGTGAAGCCGAAGCCGGTCAAGGTCGTGGAGCTCCCGACGATCCCTTCGGTCGGGAAGATGGTGAGCGAAGGGGTCACAGTGAACGTGTTGGACGAGAACAACACGAGGTCAGGGGCTTCCGCGTAATACACGCCCGCCGCGACCTGTGGAATCGCGAACGAACAGCTGAACGACCCGTCGGATCCGATCGTGAGAGAATTGCAGAACTGATAGAAGGGGTCGGACAGGAATACTATCCCGCCGGTGGGGTCGCCGAAGAATCCCAGGTATCCCGCGCCGGTCACCGTGACGAGGGTGCCGACCGGACCGCTCGTTACGGAGAAGACCAGGTCGACAGAGATGGTGAAGTCCACGGGAGCCGTGCTCTGCTGCGTGACCGAGTCGTTCCCGAGTATCTCCACTGTCGCACCGGGCGTCGCGTCCTCGGGCACCATGAACGTGCAGACGAAGTCGCCGCTCGGGTCCAGCGTGATCTCGTAGCCACCCGCGTTCGTGGCGCAGTCGGTGCCGCCGGTCGGGGAAAGATAGTTCGTCCCGAAGTTCGGGGACATTCCGACCTCCGCCGTCGCAGGGAACGGGCTGAACCCGCTGCCCGTGACCGTGAACAGGCTCCCGGGAGGGCCGTACGTCGGGGCGACGGAGATCACCGGGGCGACGATCACGTCGAACTCAGTCGGGGCTGCCGTCGTCCCATCGATCTCCGTGTGAGCCCCGACCAGATAGCTTCCGATCGCCACTATCGGCACGGTGATCGAGCAAGAGAACGTGCCGTTCCCGGCGACGTAGACCACGCCTCCGATAGCGTTCGTGCACAGCTCGTACGTCGAGTCAAAGACGGGGGCCACCCCGTACGTCTCTGTGAAGCCGGAACCGTTGAGGAAGGCCGTGCTCCCGATGATCCCGCTTGTCGGGAAGAGGGTCACCGCCGGGGTCACCGTGAATGTGTTCGTAGATTGCTGCCCGAGACCTGTGACGTAGGCGGAGTAAGCTCCGGCTCCCGAGGCCGGGATCACGAACGGGCAGCTGAAGGTGCCGTCCGCGCCGACGGCGAGGGTGGAGCAGAAGGTGGGCGGCGAGGAGCTGCCGTTCTCGAACTCGACGGGGCCGACCGTGGCTCCGGCGTAGAAGCCGAATCCCTCGCCGGTCAGAGTCACGGAGGTTCCGACCGGCCCGCTCGAGGGCGAAAAGGTCACCGTCGGTCCGCTCCCGGTGAGCGTGAACTCCGCGGCGGCGCAATCGCCGTAGGTGTCGGTCCCCCAAAAGAAGTACACACCGGCGCCGTAGCCGCTGGCGGGGACGTTCAGATTGATGCTCAGTACGCCTCCGGGGAAGGTGGCAGGAGCAAAACCGAGAACCTCCGGAGAGGACCCCGAGGGGGCCGCCCAGTAGACCGCCACGTCGCCCTCGGTCGCCCACCCGGAGCCTCCGAGAGTCACCGAGGATCCCGGAGCACCGCTCGCGGGACTCGGACTCTCCACTTCGAGCGACGCATCGACCTCGTTAAGGCAGGTGATGTCGGTCGGGGGCACCGCGGTCCCGTTGTACAAGGCGTAAGCACAATTGCCCGCGTCGTCCACCGCCCAGAACGCATTCTGTCCAAGGCCCGTCTTCGGAGCAAAGTACTCGCTGAACGCGCCCGTTCCCCCAGTCGCGACTTCCGCCAGAATGGCGTACGGGCTGCCGGTGGCGTTCGCGGCATACATCAAGACGTCGCCGATGGTGTAGAAGCCCGAACCGTCCACTTGGTACTCGGATCCTTGAACCCCCGAATCGGAGGCGGGGCTTACGATCGATAACGACGCGACGGTGTTCACGTTGTTGCAGCCGATGCTCGGCGGAGTCACCGTGGCGATGGTCAACCCGCTGCTGGCGCCAAGCTCGGGGTTGGAGTTCGGCGAGGGCGTTGTGAAGACCAGGCCCACTAGAGCGATCGCGAGTACGGCGACGACGACCAGGGCGGATTGACCCGGAAGTCTTGGGAAGCCGGGGCCCGCCCGGAAGGAGGTGCCGTACGCCGCAGAGCGCGCTTTGCGGTCCTTCGCGGCAACCGCCATCGAGATCTCCTTGACCGCCCAGCGGGCGACCGAGGGCGCCGGCGCGAGGATGCCGCCGGTGGCGGATAACCCAGCCGAGCAGGGGAGTATCCATTTCGGACAGGCGACCTCGTATCAGTCGTTGTCCGTGGTCAATCGGTCGGCGCGCGAGATCCGTTCGTCCCAGGCGTCTCCGTAGCAGATGTTCCGTGTCGGGAAAGCGACGAGTACGTCCAAGACCCCCGGGAGGCTGGCGATCTCTCGCCGGAGTTGCTCTCCGATCGATGCCGATGTCACCGGGA
>JASHVA010000025.1 GCA_030039715.1 Thermoplasmata archaeon
GCGAGGCCGAAGAACTGCGTCACGATGGACGAGGAGAGCGACTCGGGCGAGCTGCCGCTGCGGGTCAGGGCGGCGGCGAGCACGAACAGGCCGAAGATGATCGCGACCGCATAGACCGCGAACCGCAGGCCGACGTGCTCGTCCGGCCGGGCCACGTACGCGACGAGGATCCACGGAGCCCCGAGGAGGACGCCGAGCAGGAGCTCCCCGCCGTACGGTCCGATCAGGGAGGGGTCGGCATAGGCCGCGAGCGAGAACGCGAGCAGCCCCGCGAGGAGGAGGAGGTTCGGGAGATCGAGCGGTCGCTCCTGCTCGAGCGTCAGCACGGCGACCGCGAAGGCGAGTGCGGCCGACGTGCCGATGACGAACTGGGCGTTCGGCCCGGGGAGGTCGCGGCCGACCTCGAGCGCCACGCCGAGGAACGGGAGCGAGAGGAGGGCGAACCCGAGCGGTCGCTCCACTACGGGCCCCCCGCGCTGCGCGGATCGCGCGCGAACAGCTGGGCGACCGCCGAGGTCGCCCCGTCCCGGCCGTAGAGCCCGACCGATGCCCCGGTCCGGGCGAGCGCGTCGGCGACGGACCGCGTACGGCGCACTTCGGGCTCGAGGATCGTTCGGAACGCTTCCTGCTGGACGACGTCCGTCAGCTCCGGGTACATCCCCGTCACGTCGGGCACCGCGGCGTAGATCCGGTGGCCGGCGGGGCGGAACCCCGACGCTTCGGTCGTGATCTTGCCGACATCGTCTCCCGGTGAGGTGAACAGGAGCACGGAGGCGGGGCGGTGCAGCTGCGGGAGGAGGTAGCGGAGCGCCCCGCTGAGCGAGGACGGCTTCGGCGACGGCTCGACCCCCGTCAGCGCGCGCAGCACCTCGAACTCGTGGGCGGTGCCCCGTCCCGGCTCGACGAAGCGACGAATCCCGTCGTCGAACAGCAGCACGCCGCCCCGGCCCCCCTCATCGAACGCGGCGCGCAGGGCTCGGGCGGCCGCTCCGACCGCGTCCTCGAGGGCGTCCCGGCGCCCGACCCCCGTCGCCATCCCGCGGCCGATGTCGACGACCACGATCAGGTCCTGCTGGCTCTCGCGGTCGAACTCGCGCACGTAGAGCGTGCCCTGTGTCGAGCGGGACCAGGCGATGTTGCGGAGCTCGTCCGAGGGGTCGTACTCGCGCAGGCCCCGGAAGTCCGTCCCCGCTCCGCGCGCCGAGAGTGACGTCTGGCCGACGACGTTGCTCGCGAGCCGCACCGGATGCCCGATCGGCAGCGACGGGGGCTGCAGGAGCGCCTCGATCGACCACTCGTCCTCCACCGTCACCGTCTTGAACGCGAAGCCGAGAGTATCGTGCGCGACGACGACCGTCGGGCCGACCTCGAGCAGGCCCCGGAGCTCGGGGGAGACGACGTAGGCGAGCTGCACGGACTGCTCGGCCGGCCACCAGGTGACGAGCCGGTCGCTCCCCTCGAGCACTCGCAGTCGGTCGGAGTGCGGGTCGGAGACCTCCGCGTAGAACCCGGTCCGGAGCCGGGAGGAGAGCCGGACCGCGAGCAGCCCCGGCGCGCCCACTTTCACGAGCGACGACGATTCGATCCGCTCCACGTCGAACGCCTCCGGCGCGAAACCGCGCGTCGCGTAGGCGAAGGCGACGAGCGTCGCGAGGACGACGCCGAGGAGGAAGAACGCGATCAGGAACAGGAGGACGTTCGTCGAGTAGAAGGCGAGTACGAGGACGACGAAGGCCCCCACGAGCGCCCCGGCGCCCCGAGCGGTGAGCTTGATCGGAGCGAGCGCCATCGGCCGACCTTCCCCGGGCTACCGCGGCACGTCGATCGTGTCGAGGTCCTGGGTCAGGAGCGTGACGATCGGCGCGATCGAGCTCGTGATGCCGCCGGCGCCGCTCGTCCGGCTGACGACCTCGGGGCGGACGATCACGCGGTGGTTGAAGACCGCGAAGGCGAGCCGACGCACGTCGTCCGGGAGGACGTACGACCGGCCGTCCAGCATCGCCGCCGCCTTGGTCGCCATGAGGAATTGCACTGCCGCCCGCGGCGAGGCGCCGAGGAGGAACCCCTTGTCGACGCGCGTCTGCCGCACGACCGCGGCGAGGTACCGGTAGACGTCCTCGTGGACGAAGACCGAGCTGTGGATCCGGCGGAGCTCGGCGACGTCCTCGGCGGTCAGGACCGACCCCGCGTCCGGTTGGGAGGCGGCGCGCGCCCGGGACCGGAGGATCTCGACCTCGTTCTCGGCCGTGGGGTAGTCGAGGATCCAGCGAAAGAGGAACCGGTCGAGCTCGGCCTCGGGAAGCGGGTACGTCCCTTCGTGCTCGAGCGGGTTCTGCGTCGCGATGACGATGAACGGGACCGGGAGGGGGTGGCTGACCCCGTCGAGCGTGACCTGGCGCTCCTGCATGGCCTCGAGCAGCGCGGACTGGACCTTCGGCGGGGCGCGGTTGATTTCGTCCGCCAGGATCACGTTCGCGAAGATCGGGCCGGGCCGGAACTCGAACTTCTGCTCGGGCATCCGAAGGATCGTGGTCCCGAGGATGTCGGACGGCAGCATGTCGGGCGTGAACTGGATCCGGCGGAAGCTGAGCTGCAACGTCTGCGCGAACGTGCGGACGAGCTGCGTCTTCGCGAGGCCCGGAACGCCCTCCAGAAGGACGTGGCCCTCGGCGATGAGGGCGGTCGACAGCGCCCGGACGACGTCCTGGTAGCCGACGATCTGTCGGCCGATCGCGTCGTTCACGCGTCGCAGCATCTCGACCGGATCGCCCGAAGCGGTCGGTGGGGCCGGTGCGGCGGGTGGCGTGGCGTTCATGCTCCCTCGAAGGCGGTCAGGGCGAGCGTGACCCGGTGGGTCAGCACGGCGAAGTCCCGCGCGGCGCGGCGCTGCTGGCGCCGCTTTACCCAAGCGACCCGGTCGGCGAGCCAGCTCGGCTGCTCGGCCCAGGTAGCCGACGTGTAGGCGCGGTTGAGGTCCCGGACCAGGGAGCGCAGTGTGATCGGCGGGGCGAGGAGGCGGTTCGCCTCCGGGTCGTCGAGCCGGGCCTGCTCGCTCAGCTGGATCTTGAAGTGCTCACGGACGGCATAGTTGAGGCATCGGCCGAGGCCGTCGACCGCCGAGGTGTACCGACCTCGGCTCAGGTTGGAGTAGACGAGCGCATCGAGCTGCAGGCGCCAGGATTCCGGAGCCGCCTCGAGCGAGAGCGAGGGGAGGGGGGCGACTCGTCGCCACGACCACCAGCCGAGGAACACGGTCAGCGCGACGGCGACGGTCATCGGGACCCCGTACGTCGGGTCCGTAAACAGCGCGTAGAACGCGGAGAGGAGATCCATGGCCGGTTCCTCGGTTCAGCCGGGGCCCCCGGCCGGTCGCGCCGCCGGGGCGCGCGCGGCGGCGGGGCGCGAGGTGAGAGTGGAGTCGGCGCCGATCGTCCAGGAGAGCCGTCGCATCGATGGCTCCGCGTAGATCTTCCGGAGGAGTTCCATGACCCCGTCGCCGGAGGGTGGCGGGCCGGAGCCGTAGCGGACCGGCTCGTACTTCGCGTACAGCTGCGGCAGCAACGTGACCAGCAGACCCATGTCGGGCCGCAGGTACTTCTCGAGCAGTTCCCGATGGGTCCACTGCTTCGGGAGCTTGAGCCCGAAGGCCCGCCGGACGTCGTCCTCCGTACTGCGGTAGGCCAGCGAGATCGCCTCCGCGGACTTCCCCTGCTTCAACAGCGCGTCGACCTTCGCAAAAAGCGGCGGCGGAGCGGCCTCCAGCGGGGCCGCCGGAGCAGGGCGGGGTACCGGGCTCGGTCGGGCGGGAGAAGCCGACATCGGCGCAGGCTGAGCCGGACCGCGTATTAGTAGATGCGAGGGCGCAGGAGAGCCTTCGGTCCGTCTTTCGGGGCCGATCTCGGCCCCCGAGCCCGACCATCGGGTTAATGACCCCGTTGCTCGCAATTCTATCTGAGGGCGCGCCCCGCTCCCCGTCCGATGCAGTGCCTCCGATTCCGGCCCCCCTTCGGGAGGTCCCCATGACCGCGGCCCCGGCCCGGGCCTCGGCCCGCCGGTCGTGGGGCTGGCTGGCGGTCATCGTCGTGGCGGGCATCGCCGTCGGCACCGGGACAGCGGCCTTCGTCGTCCAGTCGGGCTCCGGCTCGGCCGGCGGCGTCCAGACCGGTTCGCAGTTCCTGATGCACTGGCAGCAGACGGGCGTCATCTCGGCGACGACGCCGGATCCGGTCCCGGCCCTCGCGAGCGTCGCCGTCGCGCTCCCCACCCGGCTGACGGCGGCTTCGAGCTCGTTCGCGCTCGATGCCGCCACGGCCGGTCACGAGGCAGTCGAGTGGGTCTTCTCGGAAACCGCCGGGATCGCGACGAGCCAGGAGATCGAAGTCGCGGTGCAGGTCACGTACACCGTCGGGACGGTGGCCCACTCGGTCGCGGTCGAGGCGTACCTGGAGACCCAGGTCGCCGCGATCGGAGAGACCCTGACGTTCGACCTCTACTGGGATTCCGGGGCCGCCACCGGCGTGACGTTTGCCTCGGAGACGGAGATCTCCCAGGCGTGCTCTGCGGTCGGGAGCTGCCCGTGACGCTCCAGGCGACCTTCGGCCGTTCGCGGGGACTGTGGACCGTGCTCGCCGGCGCAATCGCCGCGGTCGCGGCCGTGGGGCTCGCCGCGGGCCTCGCGACGCAGATCACGTACGGCTCCGAGACCGCCCAGGGCGCCTCGGTCACCGAACATCCGCTCGCGTACTGGACCTGGCACGAGACCATACTCGGAACGGTCCCCGCGCCGGTGCCGGCCCGTGTCTCCGCCGCGGAAGCGACGCCGACGGTCCTCCCCCGGGGAGCGCGGAGCTATACGATCGACGCCGCGACCGCGGGCGACACCGCCGTGGCATGGACGTTCGATCTGCAGACGACCATGCCCCGCTCGATGGAACTCATGCTCACGTTCGCGGACGGGCTCTCCGGGCCGGTCTCCACGCTCACGGTCTACGTCGAGACCCCCGTCCGTGCTCCGGGCGCCGCCGTCGCGTTCACGTTCTACTGGGACGCGGGGACGTTCGCGCCGGGCACGCTCGTCATCGAGACGATGACCGGCACGGCCGTCGCGTGCGCCGCCGTCGGGAACTGCCCGTAGACCGGACCGACCGACCGCCTCCGTCAGAAAGCGGCGTATGCGCATAGACGCGTATTGCCCTACTATATGATACCTTCCCGATTTTCTCTCGGAGCGCTCGCTTCCAAAAACGGGAGGCAGGTTTAACTACGCCTCCCCGCCCAATTCTCGTCCGAGGTCCTCCAGCTATGGTCTCCGATGCAGCCAAGAAGCGATTCACTCGACGGACGGTCTACGTGGCAACGGCGTTCACGTTGCTCGCGGTGGTGGCGGGCTTCGGCCTCGCCGCCTCGTTCACCGTGACGCAGGGCCCCGCGATCAA
>JASHVA010000026.1 GCA_030039715.1 Thermoplasmata archaeon
TCCGTTACCTTCGCCGCGTCCATCTCCACCACGATCCCCGAGCCGATGCCGATCAGCACGGGCGCGCCCCGGGCGACCGAACCCCGCACGTACGTCTCCCCACCGAACGGCAGGAGCAGCTCGGCACCGGGCTCGGCGCGGTCGACGCCTTCGAGGCTCTCGCGAGCCCGAAGATGCTCCGTGCGGGACGCGGAAAGGATCTGGTACTGCTGGAGCAGCGCGTTCAGCTGGCCCCGGTAGGCGTCGAGCCGCATCAGGTCCTCTTGGACCTCGGCCTCAGGGTCGTTTTCCGGGGGGCTCCTTCCCGTCGCCATCGCTTCGTTCCGACCGAGCGGCCGGGGAAGATAACAGTCGCCCCCGATACCACGCCCAGACGCAGGGGACCGGGCAACGGCGGAGTGCGCTCCGTGCGGGCGGCCTCGAACCGGTACTTCGTCAGCCCGTGTGCCGCGGCGGGACCCGTTCGAGTGGGATCGGCTCAGGTCTCGCTGCCGGCACTGAGGCGGTCGATCCGGATCCGATGCCGTTTGACGTGGTGGCAGCTCCCGATCTCGGAGAGTGCCCACTCGCGCGCCGCCGCTTCGGAGGCCGCTTCGCATTCCTTGCGGAAGTTCTGCCAGTAGCCTCGCCGGGCGTAGAACGAACCCTCGATCTTCCAGGTCGGCATGCGGTCAGGTCTCGCGGCCGGTTTACCGGGGAGGCCCACTTAACGGTGGCGTCGGTCCGGCGCCCGCGGGCGACTCGGCTGCGACGTGGCTCGCCGGGTGCGCACTTCCGCCCAGTCGCGCGATGACCGCGTCCGCGGTGCGCCAGGCGAGGGCCATGATCGAGAGCATGGGATTCGCCCCCGGAGCGCTCGGAAGGAGGCTTCCGTCGCCGATCCACAATCCGTCGACCCCGTGCACTTCCCCGGTCGGCCGAGCGGCCGACCGACGTGGGTCGGTGCCCGCCCGGGCGGACCCCATCGGGTGCGCGGAGAACAAGGCGAGCGAGTGCGTCCGCACGCCCCGACGTTCGACCTCGGCGATGAACCGCTCGGTCTCCGCGGAGGTCACGGCTTTCGTCCCGTCCCCGACCTCGAGGTAGGGTGTGTGGAGCGAGAGGAGGCGGGTGGCCCCGGCGGCCGCGAGGATCCGCGCCGTTTCGACGAGCCCCTGCACCAGGTTCACGCGGTCCGTGTTCGTCAGTTCGTAGTCGATCACCGGCCGGCCATCGACGTCCGAGGTCACCCGACCCTCGCCCGCATCGCGCACGAGCACGATCGGCGTCGCGACGCGGTCGATCCGACGGACCAGCCGATAGTAATCGGCGGCCCCGGCCCACGGCGTCGCGAGCGCCGCGAGGCCGGGGTGCGCCGGTGCGACCTCGATCCACGGGCCATGGGCCCCGGGGTTCGCTCGCTGGAATCGATAGACGCCGACGGTCTGGGGAGGACCCTCCCACGTACGCACCGGGTGCGGGAATTCTCCCACCATCGCGGTCGTCGGGTCGAGGCGTAGTCCGGCCCCGACCCCGGGCGACCGTACCCCGGAGCGTTGGAGCAACGTCGGGGTCTGGAGAGCTCCGCCGGCCAGCACGACCGCTCGGGACCGCACCGTGAACGGGCGCGGCCCGTCCCTCCCCTGGAACGTCGCCCGAACCCCGGTCGCCCGACCTCCGTCGACCTCGACCGACTCGGCCCGGGTCGAACAGTATAGGCGCGCTCCGGCGGCCACCGCGTCGGAGAGAAACGTCGTCAACCCGGAACGCCGGGCGCCGTACGGGCATCCGAACTCGCAGAACCCGCAGCGCCGCTCGCAGCCGGACGCGTTCCTCGGGATGATGTCCCAGTCGGTTCCCTGCACGTAGCCGAGCGCGCGGCATCCGGCGCGCAACGCGTCGTTCGACGGGTTGACGTCGCTGTCGGTTCGGGAGACTTCGAGTCGACGGGCGACGGCGTCGAGCGCCCGGTCGAACGCCGGACCGTCCGCCCCCTCGAGGCCCCCGTCGCGCGCCCACTCCGCTCTCGCCTCGCGCACCGGTGGCAGGCAGGTCATCCAGTTGACCGCCGTTCCACCGCCCGGGGTCGCACCGGCGAGGATCGCGATCGCGGAGTCGCGGGTGGTCACCACGCCGCGGGACAGGTAGAGTCGCTCGAACCCCTCGCGCTCCGTGCGCGGGTACGTCAGTCCGGGCACCCAGTCGCCCGCCTCGAGGACGACCACCGAGTATCCCGCCGCGGCGAGCCGGGCGGCGATCACGCTGCCCCCGGCGCCGCTGCCGACCACGCACGCGTCCGCTCGACGCTCCTCGTTCGGCTCCGGCACGACGGGCCGAAGGGCCGGCGGCAGCTCGCAGGGGGGCGGCGCCGGCGGCGGCGAGTACTGAATCCCGGGCCAGAACGGATTCCCTCCGTCCGGGCGCGCGGAAAAGTAGAACCAGGCCGCGAGCCGCTTCGTGGCCTGGAATCCCTTGCGCTTGAGCGCGAGCCGGCTCTCGGACCAGCGACGCAGGTACGCTTCGCGCTCCCCGTCCGACAGGGCGCTGAACCGTTGCGGCCGTCCGGAGAGGAGGAAGTTGATGGCCCGGCTTTCGACCGCGCGGAACAACGACGCGAATTCGGCGCGCTGCCC
>JASHVA010000027.1 GCA_030039715.1 Thermoplasmata archaeon
CTCAACACGTTCGACTTCTTCCGCCAGCGCGTCTACAAGCTCGAGAGCGCCGGCCACGACCCGAGCGACATCGTCGCGGCGTGGCAGCGGGCGCTCGAGTGGGGCGACAAGATCCCGATCGGTCTCTTCTACAAGACCGACCGCCCGACCTACGAGGACCTCGAGGAGGTGCTCGCGGCCGGCCCGCTCGCGCGCCAGTCGGCGGGCCTGAAGGGCCACGAGAGCGTCCTCGACGAGTTCGTCTAGCGAGCGGTCGCGCCCGCGGGCCTACGTCCGCGCGAACAGGTAGGCGTCTCCCTCGTTCCAGAGGAGGTCGAACGTCCCGGGGTCGGCGAGCAGCGGCGCCGGAGAGAACGGTGCCCAGAGGAGCGTGTTGTTCCCGGTGACGATCACGTAGCCGACGTCCAGCGCGGCGAGCGCCGAGAGGCCCGCGGCGTTCAGAGTCGCGTTCGTCAGCTGGTCGACGAGCAGGCGGTACGAGGCGTTGATCCATTCCCAGCCTGGGACGAGAGGATACAATAGGACGAGATCGGGCGCGTAGCCGGGGAGGAAGCCGGCCGCGCTACCGGGAGCGATGAGGACGCGCGCGCCGGCCGGTAGGTGGCTCCCCGCGTACTCCAGCAGGGCGAAGTCGGCCTCCGACACGTTGCCGAAGTCCTGGTAGAGCTCGGTGAGCACCGGCGGGAGCGCGGTGGGCGTGAGCGCGACGCCCGGCACGACGATCACGAGCGCGAGGAGGATCGGGAGCGCGCCCGCCGGGAGGCGGCCGCCCGGCCGTGGGGAGCGGGGGGCGCGTGGGGGGAGTGCCACGACGGCCGGGCCGACGGGAGCGGTCCGCGCCGCCGCCCACTCCAGGACGACGGCGAGGACCAGCGCGCCCACGAGCGAATAGATCGTGAACAGCCAGACGGAGAGCTCCGCGGCGCTTGCGATGTCGGCGAGGCGCACGCCGGGTCCGAATCCGATCGACGCCGACCAGAGGAGCGCGAGGAGCGCAAGCTGGGAGGCGGCCGCGGCGAGCACGAAGCGGCGGAACGGGGCGAGGTAGCCGCCGAGCGCGGACGGCCGTCGCACGAGGACGAGCAACGCGAGGCCCGCGGTCAGGAGGACCGCGAGCTCGAGTCGGAGCGCGGGAACCGGCGAGAGCCAGACGTCCTCGGGACGGAAGAGGTACGGGTCGACGCTGCCGACGAACTGGGCCGTGGTGATTCCCACGGAGGATCCGGCGGGCGCGGCTCCGGCACCGGGAGTGAGGCCGGGGCTGTTCCATCCCTGGACCAGTACGTAGAGCGTCGGCACGAGCGCCAGCAGCGCGGAGAGGGCGGCCACGCCCCAGCGCGAGAGCCACCGGAGCGGCGCGCCTCCGAGGACCGGCCGGAGGAAGAGCCCCGCGAGGAGGATCGCAGGAAGCAGCCACTCGGCACCGACCGGATTGAGCGCCGCCGAATACCCGAGCAGGACGCCGAACGCGATCGCTTCGGAGAAGCGAGGAACCCCGCCCCGCAGCCACGCGAACGACTGGCCGGCCAGGAGGAGGACGAGCGGGAACGCGAAGACGAAGTCGTTGCTCCCCGCGACGAGGACCCGCGTCCAGGAGCCGATCGCGGCGAGGAAGATCGCGATCGCGACCGCGCCCCGGTCCGAGCCGAACGCCCGTCGGCCGAAGGCGAAGCCGGCGAGAGGAACGAGAGCGAAGAACAGCGGCGTGACCAGGAGGCTGGTCCGGGCCGGCGGAGTGGCCAGGACCGACTGCGCCCACCCGAGCCAGACGGTGGACCCCTGCGGGTAGAGGAGGCCGACCGACGCGTACGGGCGGAAGGAGAGCGGGATCGAGTGGTGGTGCAGCAGGATCGAGACGTAGAGTGTCAGGAGGCTCGAGTCGTACGTGTTGCCCGTCGCGATCGGGAGCGCGATCGCGAGCTCGAACGCGAACAGAAGCCCGGCCGCGACGAGGGCCGCGACCGCTGCGGGGCGCGCGAGAGAGCGGAGCGCGTCGCCGACGGCCGCTCGGGCGCGCACCGACCGCTGGGCCGCGAGCACGAGCAGCCCGACGAGCGCGACCGCCGGGAGACCGAAGGCGGCCGGCGCTCCGAACGCCCCCACCGGCAGCGCGGCCAGGAGGTACATCGTCGCGCCTCCGAGGTAGAAATCGAGCACGAGCCGCTCGACCCCGTCGAGCGCGCGCCACGACTCGACCCGTCGGGCGACGAGGCATCGGACGAATTCGCCGACGACGGCCGCGGCGAGGGCCCACGCGAGAAGCTCGAGGGCCCAGGGGACCCCGGACGGGCCGGGCCAGCTCACGACCGGTCCATCGGGGCGGCCCCTATTAGGAGCGTGCGCCCCGAACGGCACGTATTTACCGTATCACGACCCCGGCGCCCTTCGGGCGCTAGGTCGTGGGTACTCCGTCCGCCGCGAAGGACGGGCTCTCGAGCGTCACTCGCGGGACTCTTCTCCTCCTGCTCGGCTCGCTGCTCTACGTCCTCTTCAATTTCTTCGCTCGTTTCATCCTGATCCGCTCGGTCTCGACCGCCGAGTGGAACGCGCTGTCGTTCGCGCTCGCCCTGGTCGGGCTGGTCGCGGCGATCGGAAGTCTCGGTCTTCCGAGCGCCGTCGCCCGCCTACTGCCCTACGCGGGGTCGGACGCGGAGCGGCGGACGTACGTTCGGGGCACGCTGCTCGTGGGCGGGATCGCCGCGGCCGGATCCGGCGTGGCGCTCTGGCTGCTCGGCCCGTGGATCGCCGACACCCTCCACTTCCCCGACCTCGCCATCGCCCTCCAACTGTTCCCGGTCGCCGCCGCGACCTCGGTGGTCGCGGGGTTGATCGCCTCGATCTTCCAGGGCTACGAGGACGTCGTCCCGAACGCGTTCTTCATCCAGACGCTCACTCCGCTACTCTTCGTCGCGTTCCTGGTCGCCCTCTACGTCCTTCCCCCGCAGGGGATCGACTACACCGGGGCGCTCCTCGCCTACGTCGTCGCGAACGTGATCGCGCTGGCACTGACGATCGTCTACGCTCTCCGGCGTTTACCCCGTCGCCTTGCCCCCGGCCCGACGGCACCGAAAGCGCTGGGACACCTGCTCCGGTTCGCCGCGCCGCTCTTTCTCGTGACGCTGATGGGGACGCTGCTCGGGAGCGGCGACACCCTCGTGCTCGGGGCGTACTTTCCGGGGCAGGTCGGAACCTACAGCGCCTCGTTGACGCTCGCCCGGCTCCTCCAGGTCGGGGTCGGCGCCGCGGCGTACATCTTCCTCCCCGTGGCGGCCCGCCTGCTCCGACAGCGGGACTCCGCGGCGATCAACGTGACGTACGTGACCGTGACGAAGTGGATGATCCTGTTCTCGCTGCCCCTCTTCCTGCTGTTCGTGTTCCTGCCGTCGCGCTCGCTCGACTTCGTCTATACGGCCCGCTACGCGGTCGTCGTGGTGCCGCTCCAGATCACGGTCACCGGGGCGTTCCTCACGACGGCGTTCGGTCCCGCGGCGAACGCGCAGGTCGCCTTCGCACAGACCCGGCTCCTCGCCTACAACGCGATCGTCGCGGCGGTCGTCGACGTCGGCGTGGCGTTCGCGCTCGTCCCGTCCCACGGGATGACCGGCGCCGCCGTCGCCTGGGCTCTCGCCAACGTGATCTACACCGCGCTTTCTCTCGTCGAGCTCGAGTACCTCACCGGCGTCCATCCGTTCCGGCCCCACTTCGTTGTGCCGCTCGTGGTGACCGCGGTACCGGTCGCCCTCGTCCTCGCGCTCGCGCCCGTCACCTACCCACTCTGGAGCCTACCGGCCATCGGGTTCGGCATCGCGGTGCTCCTGGTCGTGGTCGTTCTAGTGACCCGGAGCGTCGACGAGGGCGACCGTCTCCTCTTGGGCGCGGTCGAGGGGCTCCTCGGGCGGCCGCTCCCCCGTCTCCGAGCGATCGGGCGGATCGGAGTTCCCCGGGCGCGCCGCTGAGTCGGGTCGAGGCGCACGGCGTGCGTCGCGCAGGTGATCCACGAGGAGGAGGACGACCCCGCCCCCCAGCAGGAAGAAGACGAACTCGGCGAGCGTGTTCGCCGCGGTCGTCGCGCCGGCCGCATCGACCACGGCCGTCGCGATGAGGAGGACCAGCGCGCCGGCCACGAGGTATCGGGAGTCGAGCCCCGCCCACTCGGAGTACACCATGTACGCGAGGAGGAGCCCCAGGAACACCGGGACGAACGGGAACGCCACGGGGCGCTCACCGCACGCCCGACCTAAAGGACCCGGTCGGCCGTATAACCGCCTTCGGACCCCGACCGCGCGTGGCGGGCTCGAAAAATGGTCAGGTTTATAGCGGGCCCCGCCTCATCCCAATAACAGCCCACGCTCCGTGGGTCGGATTGATGGCTTCGACCTCTCGCGCCGGTCGCATTGTCCCGGTCGCTCTCGGGGTCGCCATGATCGCGGTCATCGTCGCCGCGGGCCTCTCCCCCAACACGGGAGCGGTGCCCGCGCAAGGGAACTGCCAGTACGGTCAGTGCGTGGCGAACACGGGGATCCAGTGGTGGGTCTTCGCCGCGATCGTCATCGTCGTCGTGGCGGCCCTCGGCGCGGCGCTCTTGCTGGTCCGCCGACGGCGCACCCCGCCGAAGGGCGGAGCCGCCGCTGCCGTACCGTCCGCGGCCGGTCCGACCGGACCGACGGCCGGAGCTCCTCCGAGCCCGCCGACGCCTCCCGCGGCGGCCCCACCGGCGTACCTCGAAGGACCGGAGGACGTCGGCGCGACGCTTCCGTCCGTGCCACCGACCCCGGTGAAGAGCCCGCCAGCCGCAGCGGGAGCCGGCGCCGCCGCGGGCGCGGGAGCCGGTGCGGCCGCGGAAGGCGAGCCGGACATCGACTCGCTGATGGCGGAGTTGGACAAGATCAGCGGCGAGATCCTGAAGCGGCCGAAGACGCCGGACAAGAAGCCTCCCGCCAATCCGTAGTCGTCCGTTCTCTCCCGACGAACCCCCGTGCTTAAGTGGTCGCTACCGGTCGTATCGACGATGGCGCACGACGAACGGGCGGCCGAAGAGGACCGCCTGCTCGAGGAGCTGCGGCGCGCGGTCGCCGGGGCCCCCGCCGGCGTGCGCGAGATCGAAGTCGGCATCGCGCTCTCGATCGCGCTCGGACGCCGCCGCCCCTCCGTGTCGTGCGGCGGGTGCAAGACGCCGCTCGATTTCGAAGGGATCCCGGCACGGACCAACGCCCGCTTGGGCGTCCCGTTCCGCCTCGTCCTCGACGGACCCGCCGCGGCGTGAACGGTAGCTCGTCCGGCGTAGGGAACGGTCCGGTCGGATGACGTTCTCCCTGGTCGGCAGCGTCGTCGCGGTCATCACGACCCTGCTCGCGGTCGTCGGACTCCCGGGTCTCCTCGCGCTCATGGCGGTCGAGAGTTTCGGGATCCCGCCCATCCCGAGCGAGGTGATCCTGCCGTTCGCCGGCTTTCTCGTCGCCGAGGGGACCTTCCCTCTCGACCCGACGATCGCGGTCGCCGTGGTCGGCGGGCTCCTCGGGGCGTTCGCCGCCTACGCGGTCGGCCGATGGTGGCGGAGCCGGCTCGCCGGCCTCGGCTTCGGCCAGCTGCGGATCGAGCCGGCGGACCTCGACCGGATGGACCAGTGGTTCCGACGTCGCGGGGAGGTGACCGTCGCGGTCGCGCGCATCATTCCGGGCGTCCGCAGCTACATCAGCTACCCGGCCGGGACGGCGCGGATGAGTCCGGTGCGCTTCGGCGTCTACACGCTGGTCGGTTCGCTGCCCTGGACCCTCGCCCTCCTCTACGCCGGGATCGTCCTCGGGGCCCACTGGAACATCGTGACGCGGTACTTCTTCCCGATCGACGTCGCGATCGTGGCCCTCGTGGTCGCCGCGGCCGTCTATCTCGCGCTCGTGGCGAACGGCACGAT
>JASHVA010000178.1 GCA_030039715.1 Thermoplasmata archaeon
TCGGAGTGGCTCTCGCTCGCGCCCGGCGGAGCATGAGGCGCCTTCCCGCCGACGCCGGCTGGCTCCTGCCGGTGGTGCTGTTCGTCGGGGCGTTCGCCGTCCTCCCCGTCGCGGTCCTCTTCGCCCACGCTTGGGCTTCCGCCGGCGGCGCCCCGGGCGCCGCGGCGATCCTCGGGAGCTCGGCGAACCTCAGGTCCGTCGAGAACTCGCTCGAGCAGGGGGCGCTCTCCGCGTTCGGGGCCGTGGCGCTCGGCTATCCGGCCGGGGTGTTCCTCGGCCGATACGAGTGGCCCGGCCGCGCCTACGTCCGCTCGTTCCTTCTCGTCCCGTTCCTCCTGCCGAGCCTGGTCGTCGTTTTCGGCGTGCTCGACCTGTTCGGTCCGGCGGGCGTCGTCTCGAGCCCCCTGCCCGCGCTCGGGGTGCTCGGGAGCGGGCTCCCCGGGATCGTCGTCGCGAACCTCGTGTTCAACGTCCCGATCGTCGTTCTTTTCACCGCCGCCGGGGCGGACGGCCCGGTCGCCGACCTCGAAGAGACCGTCGCCTCGCTCGGCGGCTCTCCCGCGCGCGCGTTCTGGGACGCCTGGGGCCCGCCCACCTGGGTCGGCGCGCTGGCGGGCGGTCTCCTTACCTTCCTCTTCTCCGCGCTCTCCTTCGCCCCGCCGCTCCTCCTCTGCGGACCCGGCTGCTACACGGTCGAGGCCCAGGTGTGGTTCCTCGACACGCTCGGGCTCGCGCCGGCCTCCGCGGGCGTTCTCTCGCTCGCGATCGTGCTCCTCTTCCTCGTCCCGACCGCGGCCTATCTGTGGGTCCTCTCCCGACTTCGGGCGTCGTCGCGGGAGGTCCGGACGCGACGTCCCCGCGCTTCGCTCCGCCCGGTGCCGCTCGCGCTGGCGGTCGAGACCGTCGCGGTCGTCGTCGGCGCTGCCGCGCTGCTCGGAAGCGTGCTCTATCGGACGCTCGAACCCGTCGGGGGTGGCGGCCCGGGCTCGGCATGGACCGAGCTCTTCTCGGGAGCGATCACGGCTCGCCTCGGCATCAGCGTCGAGGGAGCGGTGGGGAACACGCTCTTTTTCGCGAGCGTCGCGGCGGCGATCGCCCTCCTCCTCGGCATCACCGCCGGCTTCGCGATCGGGCGTCGACCCGGGCGGGCCGGCCCGCTCGGGCTCTTCCTGTTCGTCCCGCTCCTCGTCTCGCCGGTCGTCCTCGCGTTCGGGCTCGCCGAGTTCTGGCGGCCGATCTTCGGGGGGGAGTCGACCGTCTGGTGGCTCGTCATCGTGAGTCAGGCGACGCTCGCGTTGCCGTTCGCCCTCCAGAGCCTCGAGCTCCCACTCGCGGCGCTCGGACCCGAGGCGCGGGACGCCGCGCGCACGCTCGGCGCGAGCCCGTGGGGCGCCTTCCTCGACGCCGATCTCCCGCGCGTGCGCGAGGGGCTCGTGACCGCCGGCCTGTTCGCCTTCGCCCTCGGTCTCGGCGAGTTCACGGCGACCTACTTCCTCGTGACGCCGACCTTCACGACCCTGCCCGTCGCGCTCTACACGCTCGCGAACGGCCGCCTCTTCCCGCTCGCCGACGCGGCCGCCGGACTCCTCCTCGTGCTCAGCCTCGCCGTCTTCGCGGCGATCGCGCTCGGAGGTCGACGTGTCCAGCTCTGAGCCGTTGCTCGCGGTCGAGGGACTGTCGGCCGCCTGGGGCTCGACGCCGGTCCTGCGGTCGGTGAGCCTCGGCGTCGGCGCTCGCGAGTATTTCGTGCTGCTCGGCCCGAACGGCAGCGGCAAATCGACCCTGCTCCGCTGCCTCTGCGGCCTCGAGACGCCGACCGCGGGTCGGGTACTGCTGGCGGGTTCGGACGTGACGCGACTCCCTACGCATCGCCGAGGGATCGGCCTCATGTTCCAGGAACCGGCGCTCTTCGCGCACCGCACCGTGTACGAGAACGTCGCCTACGGGCCGCTCCTCCAGCGGCGTTCGCCCGCCGAGGTACGGGAGACCGTCGGAGCGATGGTCGAGCTCCTCCACCTCGGGGGCTTCGAGGACCGGAGGGCGACCGCGCTCTCCGGCGGCGAGCGCCAACGGGTGGCGCTCGCCCGAACGCTCGCGGCCCGCCCCCGTCTCGTCCTGCTGGACGAACCGTTCGCATCCATCGACCCGGAGCGGAAGCAGGAGCTCCGCACCGACTTTCGGCGAGCGCTCACCGCCCTCGGCATCGCGGCGATCCACGTGACGCACGACCGCGAGGAGGGATTGTTCCTCGCCGACCGGCTCGGCCTGCTCTTCGACGGGAGGCTGGTTGAGGTCGGCCGGCCGAGCGAGGTCTACTCCCGTCCGCGCACCGAGCGCTCGGCCCGGTTCCTGGGCTACAACATCTTCCGCCGAGGGAACCGCGTCGAGGCGGTGCTCCCGGTCGACCTGCGCCTCGGTCCCGAGGACGGTCCCGGCGAGTCGCTGACGGTCGACGCCGTGGGCTCGGTCGGGAGCGAGCGGCTCGTGGTCCTCCGCTCGGACGGAGGGGATCGCCTGGAGAGCCGGGGCCCTCCCGGACCCCCCGAACTCGCGCCGGGGGACCGGGTCCGCGGGACCTGGGACCGCTCCGTCCTTCTCGGGAACGAAGGGGAGCGCGGCGCCCCGCCAAAGAGCCCTTGAACCCACGCTGTCTGGGACGGCCATGACCCCCCACGACCCACTCGGTGCCGCGGTGTCGACCCCGCTCGGTTCCTCGGAAGGATGGACGTATCGCCCCGACCACCTCGAAGGAGTGGACGCCGCCCGCTACGCGCGGCGGCCGCGCACGGTGAAGGTGCTCCTCGAGAACATGGTGCGGCACTTCGACCCGACGCGCTCCGAGCGCTCCCCCCTCGTCGCCCTCGCGAACGGCACCCCGGTGCCCGAGGATACGGAGTTCGCATTCTATCCCGAACGGGTCCTCCTCCAGGACTTCACCGGGGTTCCCGTGATCGTCGACCTCTCGATCCTGCGCGACGCCGCCGCGGCGCGCGGGCTCCCGAGCGAGCGGGTCAATCCCGTTGTGCCCGTCGACCTCATCGTCGACCACTCGGTGCAGGTCGACAGCTTCGGCACGCCGCGCTCGATCGTCATCAACCTCGACCGCGAGTACGAGCGCAATCACGAGCGATACCGGTTCCTCCGATGGACGAAAGACGCGTTCGACCGCACCCGGATCGTACCGCCGGGGAACGGGATCTGCCACCAAGTGAATCTCGAGTACCTCGCCTCCGTCGTCGGCCGGTCGGGATCGGGCCCCGCGGCGATCGCCTTCCCGGACACCGTGATCGGCACCGACTCGCACACTACGATGGTGAACGGACTCTCGGTCCTCGGCTTCGGCGTCGGGGGCATCGAGGCGGAAGCCGTGATGCTGGGCGAGCCGTACTTCCTCCCCCGGCCGTTCGTCGTCGGCGTCGAACTGACCGGGGCGCTCCCCCAGGGGGCGACCGCGACGGACCTCGTGCTGACCGTCACGCGGCGGCTGCGCGAGAAGGGGGTCGTCGACCGGTTCGTCGAGTTCTACGGTACCGGGGTCGCGCACCTCTCCGTGGCGGACCGTGCGACCGTCTCGAACATGTGCCCCGAGTACGGGGCCACGGCGGCGCTCTTCCCGATCGACGAGGCGACCGTCGCCTACCTGCGGGGCACGGGTCGAGAGCCCGAGCTCCTGGCCCGCGTCGAGGCGTACGCGCGCGCGACCGGTCTCTGGGGCTCTCCCCCGCCCGGGAGCGTCGACTACGACGACACCCTCTCCATCGACCTCGGAGCGATCGTGCCCACGATCGCGGGACCCCGCAACCCCGACGAGAGCGTCCCGCTCGGCGATGCCCCGCTCTCCTTCCAACGGGCGCTCCAAGTGTACCGGAAGGAGCGGCCGGCCCGGGCGCGCGCCGGTCGGCCGGGCGACGAGCGCGCTCCGGTCCAGGACGGTTCGGTCGTCATCGCCGCGATCACGAGCTGCACGAACACCTCGAATCCGTCGGTGATGGTCGGGGCGGGGCTGATCGCGCAGCGCGCGCTCGCGCGGGGGCTGCGCGTCCCGCCGCACGTGAAGACCTCGCTCGCACCGGGTTCGAAGGTCGTGACGTCGTACCTCGAACGCGCCGGGCTCCTCGAGCCCCTGACCCAGCTCGGCTTCGCGGTCGTCGGCTACGGGTGCACGACCTGCATCGGGAACTCCGGACCCCTCATCCCGGAAGTGTCGCGTCAGGTCCGCGAGGACGACCTCTACGTCGCCGCCGTCCTGAGCGGCAACCGGAACT
Organism: Thermoplasmata archaeon; assembly: GCA_030039715.1. Lineage (GTDB taxonomy): Archaea > Thermoplasmatota > Thermoplasmata > Lutacidiplasmatales > UBA184 > Lutacidiplasma. The sequence continues at coordinate 4,266 of JASHVA010000178.1, forward strand.
TCGACGCGCGGATCAACATCGACACGCGGGCGGCGTACCTCGCTTCTCCGATGCTGGTGGTCGCCTACGCGATCGCCGGCCGCATGGACCTCGACCTCGCGTCGCAGCCGCTCGGGCGTTCGGCGGACGGCGCGCCGGTCTTCCTGAAGGACCTCTGGCCGAGCCCGTCCGACGTGCGCTCGATCGTGGAATCGAGCCTCGAACCCGGCATGTTCCGGGAGAAGTACCGGGCGATCGAGGTCGGCGACGCCCACTGGGAGTCGCTCGAGGTCCCGCGCGGCCGCGAGTACCCCTGGGACCCGCGCTCGACGTACCTCGCGGAGGCGCCGTTCCTCAAGCTGCCGGCTCCCTGGCTCCCCCGGAACGGCGAGCTCGTCCGCGGGGCCCGAGCGCTCGTCGCGCTCGGGGACCGGGTATCCACCGACCACATCTCCCCCGCCGGCGAGATCCCCGAGAGCACGCCCGCGGGCCAGTGGCTCCTCGCCCACGGCGTCGCCGTCTCCGAGTTCAACACGTACGGCACGCGGCGGGGCCACCACGAGGTGATGATCCGCGGCACGTTCGCGAACGTGCGCCTCAAGAACGAGCTCGCCGCGCCGCGGGAGGGCGGCTTCACTTCGCATCTCCCCGACGGGGAGGAGATGACGGTCTTCGCCGCGTCGGAGCGGTACCGCGGCGAGGGAGTCCCGCTCGTCGTGCTCGGCGGGAAGAGCTACGGCCAGGGCAGTTCGCGCGACTGGGCCGCGAAGGGTCCCCGCCTCCTCGGCGTCGGGGCGGTGCTCGTCGAGAACTTCGAGCGCATCCACCGCTCGAACCTGATCGAGATGGGCGTCCTTCCGCTCACGTTCCCGACCGGCCAGGGCTGGAAGTCGCTCGGGCTCACGGGCCGGGAGTCGTTCGACCTCCGCGTGGCCGGCGGCGAACTGGTGCCCCGGGGGACGGTGAACGTGACCGCGACCCGTGCGGACGGCACTTCGACGTCGTTCGCGGCGCGGGTCGAGATCCACTCGGCGACGGAGCTCGAGTACTACCGCGCCGGCGGCGTGCTGCCGTACGTGATGGCGCACCGGTTCGCCCGCTAGACCGAGGCCTCGGCGCGCGGGACCCAGGTGGCGAGCGCCTCGACGCGGTGGTAGGTGAACGTGCGGTCACCGACCTCCGCGCGGGCGACCTCGATCGCCCGCGCGAGCGCTTCGGGCGGAACGTCGAGCACGTGCCGGCTCGCCCGGCGCGAGATCATATCGAGCGTCCGGGCGAGCGGCTCGGTCACGGTCCGGTCGGTGAGGGTCACGAGCTGATCCGGCGGGTACGTCGCGAGGAGCTCGCGCTCCTTCGCACCGGGGCCGCGTCGGCCGACCGAGGGGATGTTGTACCCCTGCTCCCGCAGGACGCGATAGACGATCCGACGCGCGGAGAACCCCTCCCGCATCCGGTCGGGCGGACCCTCGCGGGGCCGGACGAGGGCGAACGTGCCCCGGCGGGCCACACGGGACGCTTCCGCGATCGCCACCGGGGGCTCGTCGAGGACGTGTAGCACATGCACGAAGAGGGTCGCATCGAACGACCGGTCGGCGAACGGGAGCCGGTAGGCGTTCCCCCGGACGAGCCGCGGGATCCCCTTCGCGCGCGCTCGCGAAAGCATCCCCTGCGAGGCGTCGAGGCCGGTGACCCGCACTCCGCTCGCGAGGAGCGGCGCGGCGACCCGTCCGGTCCCCACGCCGACCTCGAGAAGGTCGGAGACTCCGTGCTCGCGGAGCGCCTCCGACACCTTCCGCACGGTCTCGGGGTCGAGCGGATCGCGCGTGGCGTCGTACTCGGGCGAGATGCGGTCGAATTCGCGGGCGGCCTGAGGGAACGGCATGCGACGGTCGGGGCGATGCGACGGCGGCTCAAGTCGGCTGCGCACGCACCCCGTCGTCGGGGCGGCCGTCCCGCGGGGAGCCGGGAGGACCGGTGGAAGCGTTCGAGCGTCGGCACCGCGGAGATCGTTGGCTCGAGGTATCTCCCGCCTCGCTGCCTACCGACGGAGCCAAATGCGCGCTCGACTGATTCACCGGGACCGATGACGCGCCGCCTCGCCGCGATCATGTTCACCGACCTCGTCGGCTTCACCCGGTTGGGCCAGCAGGACGAGGCCGCCGCGCTGCGTCTTCGCCGTGAGCATCAGTCGCTCTTGCGACCGATCTTCGCGCGCTTCGGCGGACGGGAGGTGAAATCCCTCGGGGACGGCTTCCTGGTGGAGTTCGCGAGCGCCGTCGAGGCCGTGGAGTGCGCGGTGGAGGTCCAGCGCGCCATCGGGCGCCGGAACGAGTCGGCGCCCGGGGAGTATCGTTTCCAGCTTCGGGTCGGCCTGCACTCGGGCGATGTGGTGGAGGAAGAGGGCGACGTGCTCGGAGATGCCGTCAACGTCGCCTCCCGCATCGAACCCCTCGCCGAACCCGGCGGCATCTGCCTTTCGGCCGCGATCTACGAGCAGGTGCGCAACAAGCTGCCGATCCGCTTCGAGAGCGAGGGCGTCCGGACGCTCAAGAACGTGCAGGAGCCGGTGGAGATCTTTCGGGTCGTCGACGACGGCAGCGGGGCGAGCCCCCCGCCCCGCCCGCCGCCGGCCCCGCCGAGCTTCCGTCTGGCCGTCCTACCGCTCGTCAACCTGAGCGCCGAGCCGGAGGACGAATTCTTCGCCGACGGTCTGACCGACGAGCTGATCTCCCGGACGGCGCAGATCCCGCAGGTTCGGGTGATCGCCCGGACCTCGGTCCGTCGGTACAAGGACTCCTCCAAGTCGATCCGCGAGGTGGGCCGAGAGCTGGACGTGGGCGTGGCGCTCGAGGGGAGCATTCGGAAGTCCGGCAACCGGATCCGGATCGCGGTGCAGTTGGTGGACGCCCGCTCGGAAGCGCACCTCTGGTCGACGCGCTACGACCGCCCGATCGACGACATCTTCGCGATCCAGGACGACATCGCCGGCCAGGTCGCGGCCTCGGTGGCGCCGTTCCTCGTCGGGACCGCCCCCGGCGCCCGCGCCCCGCCCCCGGCCCCGGCCCCGGCGCACGAGACGTCGGACATGGAAGCCTACTCGCTCTTCCTGCACGGGCGGCAGGTTTTCGGCGAAAAGGGCTCGGTGGAGTCGATCCGGACCGCGCTCACCCTGTTCGAGGGAGCCGTCACGCGCGATCCCCGGTTCGCCCGGGCCCGGGTCGGCGTAGCGGAGACACTGATGTGGCTCGCCACGGAAGGCTCGGTCCCCTTCTTCCAGGCCGAGGATCGGGCCGTCCAGGAGATCCGGGCCGCGCTCGCGATCAACGACGGGATCGCGGAAGCCCACTCGGTCCTCGCGGCGTTCTACCTCAGCCGGGATCGGTTCGCCGAAGTGGAACTCGAGGCCCGGCGGGCGATGGAGCTGAACCCCAGCCTCGCGGACCCGTACCGCTGGCTCGCGCAGCTCGCGGCCGGCCGAGGCGACATCCGCGAGGCGATCCGGCTCCTCGACATCGCCCGCCGGCTGAATCCGGACGACGTGAACGTGCTCTCCTTCTTCGGCCGTGCGTTGTTCTACGCGGGCGACGAAGCGGAGGCGCTCGCGTTCTGGGACGCGACGCAGAGCCAGGTCCGGTTCCGGACGAACGCGCACCGGAGCGAATACTACCTCGCGAAGGGGGACCTCGTCCGGGCCGAAGCGTCGATCCGCGAGATGGAGCGCATCCGCGCGAACAGCCCCTGGACCCTCGTCTACCGCGGTCTGCTCGCCGTCCGCCAGGGAAACGATGCCCTCGCCCGCCAGGCCATCGAGCGATTGAAGGAACGGGCGAAGAACGGCGAGATGGTCACCTTCTTCATCGGCTTCCTTCAGTTTGGGCTCGGCGAGACCGACGAGTTCATCGCCTCCATGGAAGACGCGTTCCGGGACGGCACGCTGCCGTTGCTGGAGCTGCTGTACTCCCCGCTCTACGAACGCGCCCGCGGGGATCCCCGCCTCCAGGACATCCTGCGGCGGCAGCGCGAGCGTCACGGCGCGGCTCCGACTCCGAGCGCCGGGTAACGACCGCGAAACCGGGACGACGACCGCCGGGGTTCGACCCGCCGGCGGCCCCGCAGATTCGGGACTCGGCTCCGGATCGCCCGATCGGCAGTTCCGTCGGACTCCCGGGAAGACGCCCGTGCTGGGATTCGAACCCAGGTCTGAGGCTCCGCAGGCCTCTAGGATAATCCATTGCAGCGGACCGGGCAGGGGCCCGACCCGTAGCTACCCCACACGGGCATCCCGGTGTGCGACCGTTCGCGGCGCGCCGAGGGGGGTCGCGTATAAAAGCCCGGGGCGCCCGGCGGCGGGAAGAGCCCGACCGTTAAGAGCCCGGTACGCTCCTCGACCGTCCGGAGCCCTCGAAGCGCGGAATGCCGGACGAGCACGACGACCCGTGGGAGGCGCTGCGCCGGTTGCCGATGGGCCGCCGCGTCGAGGTCTCGGACCCGGGCGGAGAGCGTTGGGTGGGAACCGTCGTCCCCCGCAACGAATACTCGGGAGAACGCATCCTCCAGCTGAAGCTCGAGTCGGGGTACAACGTCGGCCTCCGCATCGCGCCGACGTTCCGATTCCGCGAACTCGATGCCGGTCACGAGGCTCCGTCGGCTCGGGGCGGCGGCCCCGCCGCTCCCCGGCCCGAAGCGCCGTCCGGCGACTGGGTCGCGCTCCTCACGACCGGGGGAACGATCGCGTCTCGGATCGACTACGAGACCGGCGGTGTGCGACCGGTCGAGGACGAGCGCGAGGTGCTGGAGTTCTACCCCGAGCTCGAAGCCGGAGGGACCGTGCGCATCGTCCCGGTGTTCGACCGGTTGAGCGAGAATCTCACGCCCGCCGACTGGCTCGAGCTGGCCGAGAAGGTCGTGGCGGCCTTCGGCGACGGCGCGGCCGGCGTCGTGATCGCCCACGGCACCGACACGCTCGCGTTCACCTCGGCCGCCCTCAGCTTCCTCCTGCAGGAGCTGCCCGGCCCCGTGGTGCTTGTCGGGGCCCAGCGCTCGCCGGACCGCCCCTCGTCGGACGGCCCGTCCAACCTCGCGGCGGCCGTGGAGGTCGCGCGCCACGGGCTCCTCGGGGAGGTCGTGGTCGTCATGCACTCCGGCCTCTCGGACGGGCGGTTCGCGATCCATCGCGGCACTTGGGTTCGCAAGATGCACTCGAGCCGGCGCGACGCCTTCGAGAGCCGGAACGGTCCCCCGCTCGGATACGTGGACGCGACCGGCGTCCATCTCGAGCTCGCGGTCCGTCCCGCGAGCCCGGGCCCCCCCCGCGTGGACGGCCCGATCGACCCGAACGGCGGCCTCCTCTGGTTCTATCCCGGGCTCTCGCCCGAGCGGGCGGGCGCGTTCGCGCGCGACTTGCGCGGGGTCGTGCTCGCCGGCACCGGTCTCGGCCACGTCGCGTCGTCCCATCTCGAATGGATCCGTGCCGCGACCGCCGGCGGACGGGTGGTCGCGAT
>JASHVA010000179.1 GCA_030039715.1 Thermoplasmata archaeon
CGATCCCGGAGACGGGAGTGAGCGCCGAACGTGTGGTCGGGGACCTCGACGATATCGGATCCCGCGCCACGGTAGCCAGCGCCGGCGGGCGATACTTCGGATTCGTGATCGGTAGCGGTCTACCCGTCTCGCTCGCGGCCAACTGGCTCGCCGGCGCCTGGAACCAGAATGCAGCGGTCGGAGTCATGTCGCCGGTCGCCGCTCGATTGGAACAGACGGCGCTCGACTGGGCGCAGGATTTCCTGGGCCTGCCTGCCGGCGTTCGCGGCGCGTTCGTGACCGGGGACACGCTGGCCAACGTCGCCGCGCTGGCTGCCGCCCGACACGATGTGCTCGCGCGAGTCGGATACGACCTCGAGAAGAATGGGATGGCCGATTCGCCGCGGATCACGGTCGTGGTCGGGGAGGAGGTCCACGTCTCGGTACTGCGGGCCATCACGCTCCTTGGGTTCGGGCGCGATCGGCTGGTCCGGATTCCGGTGGACGAACAGGGCCGGATGAAGGCGAGCGGACTCCCGAGCGTCGAGGGCCCATTCATTGTGTGCACTCAGGCGGGAAATGTGAACTCCGGGGCGTTCGACCCCGTTCGACCGATCGCGCGATGGGCTCACGCCGGTGGGGGATGGGTGCACGTCGATGGTGCGTTCGGGCTCTGGGCCCGTGCGGCCCCCGGACGTCGCGCACTCGCCGACGGAGTGGAGGACGCCGACTCCTGGGCCGTGGACGGTCACAAGTGGCTGAACGTACCGTACGACAGTGGTATCGTCTTCGTCCGACGCGGGGACGCCTTGCGTCAAGCGATGTCCTCCGGACCCGCCGCCTACCTTCCCACAAGCGGGGCGGGCGAGTTCATGGAGTTCACGCCCGAGATGTCCCGGCGCGCTCGGGGGATTGACGCGTGGGCCGCCTTGCGGCATCTCGGCCGGACCGGCGTTGCGGAACTGGTCGAGCGCTGCTGCCGGCACGCCACTCACTTTGCGGACCGCTTTCGGCATGCCGGCTATCGAGTCCTGAACGACGTAGTACTGAACCAGGTCCTCGTTTCGTTCGGGGACGACGCCGAGACGCAGCGCGTCATTTCGGAGACCCAACGCGAGGGAACCTGTTGGGCCGGCGGCACGGTGTGGCACGGAACGGCCGCGATGCGCATCAGCGTGAGCTCCTGGGCCACGACGGAGGCCGACGTCGACCAATCGGTCGAAGCGATACTTCGGATCGCCCGTCGAACCGGGGATCCAAGAGGCTGACCAGCTGGACGATCGGCCCTGGGCCCCCCCGTGAACATGCAACGGGCATTGCAAACACATCCCGAGAGCAGCACCATTCAGAGCGCTACGGGTCCTGGGGATGTGATGTACTGCAGCACATCACAACGAATCGCATTCGATGCACTACATGGCGCCACACGAAAACACCCTTCGAAGGAGGTACACCCGTTGCACTTTGCAAGGCTAGGCGTGCCCCCACACTTCCGCCTCCGGTCATATATCCAGAAGGCGTCCTCGCCGGAGCGATGGCCAGGACCCAGACCACGATACGCATCTCAGATTCGACGTTCGCCAGTCTCGAGCGGTATCGGGCGGCGATACAAGCAAAATCAGTCGATGCGGCGATCCGCTCGCTCCTACTCTCAGGCCGGAAGCAACTCGTCGCTCAAATCTACGGTAGCGCGAGTGGAATTCGGCCGTTTCGCGAGACCGACCGCATCGACTCGGATCGCTAGTCTGCGTATAGTTCAGATCGCGACCAAGCCCACGTAGAGGGCAGTCAGAACTTCTGGCTGTGACGGAGGATCTTGAGGTCCCGTTCGAAACCGTCGAGATCGACCCGGCCGGCCAGCATGCCGCGGAGGGAACTCCTGCGAGGTCGAATCAGCAGTCCGTCCTCCGTGTCGAGAATCAGTACCGTCCCCCCTTCGTTGATATGGTGACGATTGCGCAGTGGCTTCGGGAGGGTGATCCGCCCCCTCGAGTCTACCCGGGAGCAACTTGCCACGAACGCGCACATTGGCCGTGAGGATAACTCCTTTACCCGTGACCCAGCCGCAACCTCGAGCGGCGGTCGCGATGACTCGGTCTAGAGTACTCGAGCCCGACTCCGCTTGGGAGGATTCTGGATGACGATCCAGTGCATCACGGGCGGACGCGTGTCCGGCGCTTCCGTTTCGTTCCGCGTCGGGTACCTCGATGCATCCAAGGAACGTAGGATAATCCCACGATGAGCCCGTCCTTCGTCTGCAACCGCGCCACCGTCTGGCCCCACGGATCGGTTCTCGGACCGTGCAGTAGCTCGTGTCCCTTCGACTTGAGCAAGGAAGCCGCCCGGGTCACCCCGGTAGGGCTCGGCATCTCGAATTCGATGAACACTTGAGGAGTCGGGCGTCCTTTTGGCCAGTCTTCGCTCCCGAAGCACGTCTTCGCAGCTTCGGACAGGGGCCAGACGCCGAAGTACCGACTGCCCGGCAGCCTTTCGGTGTGAAGGAAGTTCGTTCCCTCGATCTGTTTCAACGGTAGACCGAGGTCTTCGACATAGAGCGACCTGCCGGCGGGAAGGTCGCTCGTGATGATACCGATCGTGCCCACGAATACCGGCTTCAAGTCCTCACCCTCGCAGGCCCGAGAGCTACGGTTCTATTGGGCGCATCGGCT